>JANNWD010000117.1:0-17640 GCA_031408315.1 Bacteroidota bacterium | reverse complement strand
TTAAATTTACACAACATCAATTTGATTTATTTGTATTTTTCTTATTATTTACAAAGATATTTTACTTTACTTTTTCCTTAGCTAATACTTCGTTAAATTTGCAAAAATATGCCAATTGGCAGTTGCACAATAAAGATATGATAAAGATTACATTACCCGATGGGGCAGTAAAAGAATATGAACAAGGCGTTACAGCCATGGATATTGCCAAATCTATCAGCGAAGGCTTGGCACGTAAAGTATTAGCAGCATTTATAAACGAAGAAGTTTGGGATGCTACAAGACCCATAAATAACGATGCTTCCCTAAAGTTATTAACCTGGAATGATGCAGCTGCAAAGTCAACCTACTGGCATTCATCGGCACATTTAATGGCCGAAGCGATTGAAGCAACATTTAGTGGAGCAAAATTTTGGGTAGGTCCAGCAATTGAAAACGGTTTTTATTACGATATTGATTTAGGCGAAAATAAAATTACTGAGGATGATTTAGCTACGCTAGAAAAGAAAATGGTGGAGCTTGCCAAACAAAATAACCCGTTTTTGCGTAAACCAATTAGTAAGGCAGATGCCATTAATTATTTTACCCAAAAAGATGATGAATACAAACTAGATTTATTACAAAATTTAGAAGATGGAAGTATTACCCTTTACACACAAGGTGCATTTACCGATTTGTGCCGTGGCCCACACATACCGGCAACTGGTGCAATAAAAGCTATAAAACTTACTAGTATTGCAGGTGCTTATTGGAAAGGCGATCAAAGCAAAAAACAATTAACCCGTATTTACGGCATTACCTTCCCAAGCAATAAAGAGTTAGAAGAATATTTATTATTGTTAGAAGAAGCAAAAAAAAGAGATCATCGTAAACTAGGTAAAGAATTAGGCATTTTTACATTTGATGATAGTGTTGGCCCAGGTTTACCACTTTGGTTACCAAATGGTACTATTATTATTGAAGAGTTGGAAAATTTAGCCAAAAAAACAGAACAAGATGCTGGCTACAAACGAGTGGTAACGCCCCATTTAGCTAAAGAAGCTATGTATTTAACTAGTGGACATTTACCGTATTATGCCGACAGTATGTTTCCGCCAATGGAAATGGATGGCGAAAAATATTACCTAAAACCAATGAATTGCCCTCACCATCATAAAATATTTGATGCTGAGCCAAAAAGCTATAAAGATTTACCTTACCGAATTGCGGAGTATGGTACTTGCTACCGTTACGAACAAAGTGGTGAGCTGTTTGGACTAATGAGAGTACGTTGCCTGCACATGAATGATGCTCATATATATTGTACAAGAGAGCAATTTGCAGCTGAGTTTAAAGCAGTAATTGATATGTATTTCAAATATTTTAAAATATTTGGGATAGAGAAATATGTAATTCGATTATCTCTACATGACCCCGAAAAGCTTGGACAAAAATATGTAAACGAACCAGCACTGTGGCTAGAAACAGAAGATTTGGTACGCCAAGTTTTAATAGAAAATAATTTCCCTTATGTGGAGGTAAAAGGCGAAGGAGCTTTTTATGGTCCAAAAATTGATGTACAAATTTGGAGTGCAATTGGCAGAGAGTTTACTTTAGCAACAAACCAAGTAGATTTTGCACAAGGCAAAAGTTTTAACTTAAGCTATACTAATAAAGATAATGCACCAGAAATTCCATTAATTATTCATAGAGCTCCGT
Source organism: Bacteroidota bacterium (assembly GCA_031408315.1). Lineage (GTDB taxonomy): Bacteria > Bacteroidota > Bacteroidia > Chitinophagales > Chitinophagaceae > Ferruginibacter. Next base: position 15,942 of record JANNWD010000117.1, on the reverse strand, counting down.
TGAGTACACATGAACGTTTAATAGGATTTTTATTAGAACATTATGCTGGCAAATTCCCAACTTGGCTTAGCCCAGTGCAGGTAAAAATTTTACCAATCAGTGATAAATACATGGATTATGCAAATAGTATTTTGGAAAAGCTAAAAAAAGCGGATATTCGTGTAGATATTGATGACCGACAAGAGAAAATAGGTAAAAAGATTAGAGATACTGAATTAGCTAGAGTACCGTATATGTTGGTTGTTGGAGAAAAAGAAATGAGTGATGGAACAGCAGCGGTACGTAGGCAAGGCAAAGGTGATTTAGGAACTAAAACAATTGATACTTTTATTGAAGAAGTACTTAAAGAAATTAAAAATAGAGTTAGTGAATAACACATCCTATTTTTACTTTTTAATTTTTAATATTTAATTTAATTAATGGCATTTCCACCAAGACCACGGGGAACGTTCAATCCTCGTTTTAAAAAAGAACAACAACAAGAACACAAAACCAACCACATGATAAGAGCCCAAGAGGTTCGATTGGTTGGCGAAAATTTAACTCCGGGTATTTATTCTACAGAGGATGCTCAAAAAATTGCTAACGAACAAAGTTTAGATTTAGTAGAAATTTCTCCAGGGGCAAAGCCGCCTGTTTGTAAAATTATTGATTACAACAAGTTTTTATACGAAGAAAAGAAGAAGAAAAAAGAGATGAAAGCTAAGGCAAAAACCAGTGAGGTTAAGGAAATACGCTTTACTCCCAATACAGATGATCATGATTTTGAATTTAAGGTAAAGCATGCCGAAAAATTTTTACGTGATGGCGATAAAGTAAAAGCTCATGTACAATTTAAAGGCAGGGCTATTATGTTTAAAGAAAGAGGAGAGATATTACTATTAAAATTTGCCGATAGTTTAAAAGAAGTTGGGGCATTAGAAAGTATGCCAAAAATGGAAGGTAAAAGAATGTTGGTAATGTTTGCACCTAAAGTGATAAAGAAAAAATCAGGATCAGAGTTGGGTAAACTTTTGGAAAGAAGTACAGATGCCAAAAAAGAAGACACTACTGCAGAAACTTCCACAGGAACAAGTACCGAAAGTACTGCTACCGAATAAAAAACAAAATGCAGTTTAATTACAATTTTTACAACCCACAATAATAATCGTAACCTCTTTCAAACCAATAATCTTTTGGTCGAGTGTTACTAAAAAACATTGTTCCAATGCGTTTTAAATGCTTTACGCCATATTTTACAGGTATAATTAAACGTAGGGGATAGCCTTGGTTTGTAGGTAAAGGCTTGCCATTCATTTCGTAGCATAAAATGGTTTGTGGGTGCAACATACTTTCATTATCTATGCCTACATAATATTCATTATTGGGTGTAAGTAAGCCTGTGTAGTTTAGTGCTGTTTCATTTTTAAGGTTATATTTTGCTACAAAATCGGTAAACATTACACCGCCCCAATGCGTTACTTGGCTCCAACCTTCAATACATTTAAAATCAAAAATTAGTTCCGTTTTGGGTAATTTTTTTAATTCATCTAACGAAATAAATAAGGTATCACCTGGGCTTTTTACTAAATGCAATTTCCACGTAGTAGCATCAAAATTATCAGTCATACCATAGTTTCCATTTACTCTTACATTGGTTACGGCATCTTTTTTTGCATAAGGTTTTGCTAATTTTGTTTGAGAAAAAATAGCTGCAAAAAATTTTTCATTTGTTTGTAAACTACCTCTTAAAGGAGTACTAATGTTCTCATTCACTTGTTTAGTATTCAGCCATTTCCAAATAAAAAAACAAGCAATAAAAAACAATACTAAAACAACAAAAGCCATTATGGTTTTATTGCGTAGTTGCTTTGCAGATATTGTTTGCTCTTTAAATGTTGTCATTTGTTTGTTCTTCTATTTTTTGGGGGAGATGTTTTTTCTACTTCAAAGCCAGTAACCATTCCTCTAAAATTATTCCAACCAGCCAATAGCACTTGCATAATATGTACTAAAAAAAATAAACAAAATAAAATAGTAATAATAAAATGCTCAGCCCTTGCCCACTCGTAGCCGCCTAATAGAGTACAAAGCAAATTAAATTGCACAGGCTTGTAAATAGCCAAGCCTGTAAGCAACATAAAAAAGCCCATTACAATTACACCAGAGTAGGCAATGCGTTGTGCAGCATTATATTTTTTTTGTGGTGGTGATCCTTTTTTAATATGTAAGTCATGTAATAAAACAAGCCATGCTTCTTTTAAGGATTTTTTATTAGGTAAGATGAGTTTGTATTCTTTACTAAAAAGCAAATAAAAAAAATAAATAATTCCGTTGATGGCAAAAATCCACATAAACAAAAAATGAAAACTCATTCCTTCTGCTAATCTATACGGTAAGTTCAATGCTTTATTAAAAGAGTCGGGAAAAAATTTAAGAATAGTCCTATCCCCCCAACCAATTCTGTATACATCATTTGCCCAATAAATTAATAACCCACTCCACACCATAATACCCAATACAGGAAAATTTATCCAATGTAACCATCGTATAGCTAAGGAATGTTTTTGTATAATTTTTTTTGTAGTCATACAAATATTGCACTATTATTTTTTTACAAAATTTAACGATGCCGAGTTTATACAATAACGCAAACCAGTTGGGTTAGGTCCATCATTAAATACATGCCCTAAATGTGCTCCACATTTACTGCAAGTAACTTCTGTACGTTCCATACCGTAACTATTGTCTACCACATCTTCAACATTTTTTGCAACAGATGGTTTATAAAAACTTGGCCAGCCAGTGCCACTCTCAAATTTGTGTGTATTGCTAAATAATTCTTGATTACAACATACACAAGTATAAATTCCTTTTTTATGATTATCCCAATGCTTGCCAGTGTAAGCAGTTTCAGTGCCCTTTTTACGAGTTACTATAAACTGTTCGTTAGTTAATTGTTTTTTCCATTCTGCATCTGTTTTTACAACGGCATACTTTTTTGTTTGAGCATTTGCCAAAACGCTAATGCAGATTAGTACAATAGCTATAATTATTCTTTTCATTTTAGTAATTTTAGTAAACCAATTTACGTAAACGGGTTGTCAAAAGTTTTGAACAAAATCAACTATTTTATGTTGTTAAAGTTATAGTTTATTTATAAATGGTAATATTATGTCTATTCTTAAGCAAGTAGCTGAATATCTTTATCTTAAAAAGAAAGATTCCAATGCATCCAATACAACTTTTGTAAAATACATGCATAGTATAAACCGCATTAGTATTTTACTTTTTTTAGTAGCGTTAGTTATTTTGGCTATAAAATTATTTAACCGATAGGGTAGGTAAAACAATAAATACTTTTTGCAGCTTTTTCACTTGCATTGCCTTCTTGTTTTAGCAACTGCTTTAAGGCATTGTAATCTTCATTAATTTTATTTTGTTTTGTGGTATCTCCTAAAAGCAACTTCAATTCTTTTTGTAAATTTTCGGTGGTAAGTTCATGCTGTATTAATTCTTTTACAACTTCTTTATTCATTATTAAATTTACCAAACCAATAAATTTTATTTTAATTAATCGCTTAGCTATTTGATAACTTATATTGCTGCCTTTGTAGCAAATAATTTGTGGCACATTAAATAATGCAGTTTCTATAGTAGCTGTACCGCTAGTTACCAAAGCTGCTTTTGCTTTACTTAATAAGGCATAGGTTTCGTTAACTACCCAGCTTACATTTTTATATGGTGTAATTAAGTTATTGTAAAAATCTTCATCAAGGCCAGGGGCTTTTGCAATAATAAATTTGTACGTAGGAAAGTGCTCAACCACCGAAAGCATAATTGGTAGCTTGGTTAAAATTTCTTGTTTTCTACTACCTGGCAGCAAGGCAATAATTTGCTCATTGCCCATTGCCAACTGCCAACTGCCAACTGAAAACTGCTCCACAACTTCCACCAATGGATGCCCCACATACTCCACATTCCAATTCCATTTTTTAGCAAAAAAATTTTTTTCAAAAGGAATGATGCAAATCATTTTGTCAATGCATTGCTTCATCATCTTCACTCTGTTTTCTTTCCAAGCCCATACTTGCGGTGATATGTAGTAAATAACTCTTATACCTTGCTGCTTTGCCCATTTTGCAATACGTAAATTAAAACCTGGGTAATCAATTAATACAATAGCATCTGGCTTGTAAGCCAAAATATCTTTTTTACAAATGCTAATATTTTTTAAAATGGTTGGTAAGTTTTTTACTACTTCAATAAAGCCCATAAAAGCTAACTCTTTGTAATGCTTTACCAGCGTAGCACCTGCGGCTTGCATTTTATCTCCACCCCAACATCTAAGATCAATTGTGCTATCAATTATTTTTAATTGCTTTATCAGATTACTTCCATGCAAATCGCCACTGGCTTCGCCAGCTATTATGTATATTTTTTTGGGAGAAGATGAATTAATCATTTGCTAAAATAAAAAAAGTAACTACTACATAGTTTTTTTAGCCACGAATTGTACAAATTTTCACTAATAGTTTTTATTTGTGTTCATTTGTGTAATTTGTAGCTACCTAATTTTACGTAGTAAATTTTAAAATAACTTTAAAAACAAAACAACCACACCATAAATAAGCGTTACCAAAAATATGCCTTTTGCGGTTTTATCTTTTCTTGTATTTAAGTAAATGGTAAACAATATAGCGTTAGCAAATAATGCTAAGGTTAAGGCAACACTTAATGTACTATGGCCTGGTTCGTAAATCATAAATTGAAATGTTTCTTTAAACGAAAACATTTTAAATTTTATAAACTTGTACAACAAAATACCAATTAATGGTCCAATAAAACCAAGTACCACTCCCAATTTAATATCATCTCTTTTTACTACCATTTGAATGCTTTTTTTTCTAATTTCTTTTTCATTGTATAGTTTGTAAAATCGAATTGTATAGGCACTATGCTAACATAATTATTATTCAAAGCCCATACATCGGTATCTTTTGCCTTATCGCTATTTACAAACTCACCGGTAAGCCAATAATAATTTTTACCATGTGGGTCTTTACGTTCGTTAAAATCTTCTTTGTACTTAGCATCTGCTTGGCGGCATACTTTTATACCCTTTATTTTTTTGGTAGATTTTTTTGGTATGTTAACATTAAGCAATAAACGCTTTTCTTTATTATTTTCTAACACCCAATTAGCAATATCGTATACATACTTTTTTGCTTCGCTAAAATCGGCTTCAAAACTATAATCCAATAACGAAAATCCAACACTAGGAATACTCTCAATAGCTGCTTCCATAGCAGCACTCATAGTGCCACTGTATATTACATTTATGCTATGGTTTGCTCCATGGTTTATTCCACTTTAACATAAATCTGGTTTGCGGTGTAATACTTTATCTACCGCTAATTTTACACAATCAACTGGTGTGCCACTTGTTTGCCAACACTCTACACCATAAAAAATTTGTACTTGGTTTAAGCGTAAAGGTTGCCCAATTGTAATGGCATGGCCCATTCCACTTTGAGGCTTATCTGGAGCTACTACTACAATAGTACCTAAATCTTTTACTGCCTCTACCAAACAGCGAATGCCCGGTGCTGTTATACCATCATCATTCGTTATTAAAATAATGGGTTTATCTTTTCTTTTCTTTATCATAAAATACTTAACAAATTAAAACTGTGGGAACCATTGTCTTGCAATACCGATTTGCTTAAATGGCCAAGGAATCATAGCTAAAATTATCAAAATAGCTATTCCAAAAAATAGCAAACTTTTTTTGTGTTTTTTTGCATCTGTATCGGCACGTTTTACCAAACTTCTACCTACATGCACAAGTAACCAAGCAATAACCATCATTAAAAAATGCTCTATAGCAAAAAATCGCATAGCACCATCTTTCATTACTTCTTTGGTATTTCCTTTAAGCATATCAAACCAGCCATTATTAAAATATAAAACTAAGCCCAACAATAATTGAATATCGCAGCTAATCATAAAAAACAAGTTTACCTTATTATCTGTACTTGTAAAATGGCGTTTGCTAAAAACTCCTGTAATTGCATTTAATAAAGTCCATAACCCAAAAAGTAAAACAGCCCAGCGTAAAATATTATGCGATAAAAGAACATGACTCATAAAGATGTAGTTTGGTACAAAAGTAAGGAATGTGTGGCAGTTTGCAGTTTGCAGTGGGCAGTTTTAATAATCTAAGCCTTGCAAATTAGCTTAACCTTTTAATCCAAACTTAATTCCCTTAACTTCTTAATGGTTTATTTTTTTTACGTAAAAATTATCTGCGTCATCTGCGTTATCGGCGGAAAAAAAATAAATTTGGTAAAACTAAAAATGTTAGTATATTTGTGCTAATCAAATTAGTTGTTATGTCAACAGCAGGTCAAAACTTAAAGTATCTACGCAAACTCCGTGGATGGACACAGGAGGAATTTGCCCATAAGCTTAACATTAAACGTTCGTTAATTGGTGCTTATGAAGAAGAAAGAGCCGATCCAAGAATTGAAGTATTGGAAATTGTAGGCGATATGTTTAAGCTAAGTTTAGATGAGCTTTTGCTTAAAGATTTAAGCGATACAAGCGGCAACTATTTAGCCAAACGAAGGCAACAAAAAATGATGAGTGCTGATAGAAATTTAATTCATTTTGTACCAATAAAAGCAGCCGCAGGTTATTTGGCAGGCTACGCCGATAGTGAGTTTATAGATGAATTAAACACCTTTACATTACCAATGCTTAGCGGTGGTAATTACAGGGCTTTTGAAATTATAGGCGATAGCATGTTGCCTACACCAAGTGGTAGTATTATTGTTGGAGAAAAAATTGAAGCCATTGATGATGTAAAAAATAATATGCCATACATTGTTGTTAGCCGCAATGAGGGTATTGTTTATAAAAGAATAGTAAAGAACAATAAAACAAAAAATAAAGTTACGTTGGTAAGCGATAATCCACAATATCAGCCATATATGGTAAATGTAGAGGATGTTGTAGAGTTGTGGCAAGCACAATCGGTAATAAGTAAAGTTACCCTACAACAACGTTGGGATATGGATTCTTTAGCCAATATGGTGAATACTTTGCAAAATCAAGTAAGTTCTTTAAAAAAGAAATTGAATTAAGTTTAGCCACAGATTACACAAATTTTCACAAATTGATTTTATCTGTGTTCATATGTGTAATCTGTGGCAAAAATTTATGATTATAAAAAGTAATTTTCATAATTTACATATTTAGATACATCGATTAATAATTAAAAACACACAAACATTATGATTAAGTTACAGGTTATTGGCAATTTGGGAGCAGATTGCATTCAAAAAGAAGTTAATGGTAAAACAGTTATTAACTTTAATGTTGCACATTCCGAAAAATATAAGGATGGCCAAGGAAATTTACAAGAAAGAACTACTTGGGTAAATTGTGCTTATTGGACAGATAAAACAGCTATTGTACCTTATTTAAAAAAAGGCACCACATTGTACGCTGAAGGTTCTCCAGAAGCGGATGCTTATACAAACAAGGAAGGGCAAGCTGCAGCTACTTTACGTATGAGGGTTTTAAACATTCAGCTTTTAGGTGGAGGTAATAAAGAAAATCAAAGTAGTAGTGAAAATCAACAAGGAGCATCACAAGGAAATGTTAGTAATGCCGGTACACCAGTTGCACCAGTAGCTACTTCGGTTGCAGATGATTTGCCTTTTTAAATTTATAGTAATAAAAGTAAATATTTAGCCGCTTCAATTCTTGAGGCGGTTTTTTGTTGTTTGCCAATAAGACAGTAATAGCTATAATAACAATTGCTAAATATTGGAATGATTATTTAAAAGCAATAAGAATAGCTTTTTTCGTCTTTTCTTCTTCTCGGCATTTCTTGTATTTTTAAGTATCTTGTAAATAAAAACGATGCTTAGCAAATTTTCTTTAATTACTCTTTTCTTTTTTTCTATCTATACAAATTTAATAGCACAAAAAAATTATGCTCAATACGTAAATCCGTTTATTGGTACAGGTGGTCATGGTCACACATATCCAGGCGCTACAGTACCACATGGCATGGTACAGTTAAGCCCCGATACAAGGCTTGAAGGTTGGGATGGCTGCGGCGGTTATCATTATAGCGATAGTTTTATTTATGGGTTTACACATACACATTTAAGTGGTACAGGTGTAAGTGATTATGGCGATATTTTGTTAATGCCAACAAAAACAATTTCGCCAGATAATAAAATTTATGGTTCACTCTTTTCTCATACAAACGAAAAAGCAAACGCAGGTTTTTACCAAGTTTTTTTGCAAGATGATAAAATAAACGTTGAACTAACTGCCACAGAACGAGTAGGGTTTCATAAATACACTTTTGCAAGTGCCAACGATAATTTTGTTGTGTTAGACTTAAAACATAGAGACGAAGTTTTAGAATCATCCCTAAAAATAGAAGATAGTGTAACCATTAGCGGATTAAGGCGTAGCAAGGCTTGGGCAATAAATCAGTATGTTTATTTTACTGTAAAATTTTCGTCGCCAATAATAAAAATGGGTATTTGGCAAGATGAAAAATTAGAAGATGGAAAATATGGGAATACAATTACCTCAAAAAATACTAAAGCTTATTTTAAATTTAATGATAAAATTGTTTATGCAAAAGTTGGTATTTCTCCTGTAAGCGTTGATGGTGCAAAAAGAAATATGACTGCCGAAATTCCACATTGGGATTTTGAAAAAATACATCTACAAGCACAACAAAAATGGAATACAGAATTAAGTAAAATAGAGGTAGAAAGCACTGATATTAATAAACTTAATATTTTTTACACAGCACTTTATCATACCCAAATTGTACCAAACATAAATATGGATGTTGATGGGCAATACAGAGGAATGGATAATAAAATAAACACCGCAGAAGGCTTTACGTATTACTCCGTTTTTAGTTTGTGGGATACCTACAGAGCCACACATCCTTTGTATAATATTATTGATAGAAAACGAAGTTTAGATTATATAAAAACATTTTTAGTACAATACCAAGAAGGTGGTAGATTGCCTGTGTGGGAGCTAGCCAGCAACGAAACCGATTGTATGATAGGCTACCACAGTGTATCTGTAATTGCAGATGCTTATGCAAAAGGTATTAGAGGCTTTGACACAGAACTTGCTTTAGAAGCAATGAAAAAAAGTGCTACTTGGAATCATTTAGGATTAAATGCACTACAAAGCAAAGGTGTTTTAGAAGTAGACGATGAACATGAAAGCGTTAGTAAAACAGTAGAATATGCTTACGATGATTGGTGCATAGCCACATTTGCAAAAGCAATAGGTGCTAATGCCGATTATGAAAATTACATAAAGCGAAGCCAGTATTGGAAAAATATTTTTGATAAGACTACTGGCTTTATGCGTCCTCGTAAAAATGGAGATTGGGTTAGCCCGTTTGAGCCAAGAGAGGTGAATAATAATTTTACAGAAGCTAATAGTTGGCAATATAGTTTTTACATGCCACATGATATTGGTACGTATATAAACACTATTGGCGGTAAACAAAACCTAGAAAAAAAATTGGATGCATTATTTACAGCACCACAGCAAACTACGGGCAGAGAACAAAGTGATATTACAGGATTGATAGGACAGTATGCACATGGCAACGAACCCAGCCATCATATTGCCTATTTGTATTCCTTTGCTGGTGCAGCTTACAAAACACAACAGTATGTAAATAAAATTAAAAATGAGTTTTATAAAAATGATCCTGATGGTTTAATTGGTAATGAAGATTGTGGGCAAATGAGTGCTTGGTATGTTTTAAGTGCATTGGGATTTTATCCTGTTTTGCCTGGTAGTACAAATCTTATTTTTGGTACACCAAGTTTTACAAAAGCAACTATTAATTTAGAAAGTGGTAAAAAATACGAAGTGGAAAGTAAAGAACTTAGTACTACAAATTTTTATGTACAAGGCACTCGTTTTTTTGATGCCAATGCTACCGAAATAAATAGTTTAGTGCCCGTAAATTCATTGGATAATGGTGAAATACAAAACGGCGGTAAAATTATTTTCGAAATGGGTAATACACCTTCGGTAGAGGTGTTTAAAAATACTACACCTTACCAAGTTATAGATAATCAAATAGTAATTAACCCAACTATTAATGGTGGAAATGTAGCATTTGATAGAACAAAAAAAATAAGTTTTTCATCTCCCCAAAAAAATATAACTATTTTTTATACTGTTGATGGTACAGAGCCTACAGCAAAAAGTATAAAATTTTCTTCTCCAATTAGTATTAATAAATCTGCAAGTATAAAAGCAATTGCAATAGATGCTAATGGTAAGCAGAGTTTTGTAACCACATCTATTTATAAAAAAAAAGAAAATAATTATTCTATAAAGCTATTAACACCTTTTGAGCCACAGTACGATGGCGGAGGCCAAAATGCTTTACTAGATGGACTTAGTGGTAGTACCAACTGGCGTAAAGGTAATTGGCAAGGGTATCAAAATAACGATATGGTAGCGGTAATTGATTTAAAAAAATCAACATTAGTTTCAGCTGTATCTATCAATTTTTTACAAGATGTTGGTGCTTGGATAATTTATCCGAAAGAAATAATTGTGCAAATATCTACCAATGGAAAAAAATATAAACAAGTTTATTCCAACATCAATAATTTGCAGAGGGAAGATATTTTAGTAACAACAAAAAATTTTTTAGCATCTTTCCCAAAACAAAATATAAAGTATATAAAAATTATTGCAAAGCAATATGGCAGTTTGCCGGCTTGGCATTTAGGAGTAGGTGGGCAAAGCCATATTTTTGTAGATGAAATAACTATAAAGTAACTAAAAAGCCCCGAAATTTTTCGGGGCTTTTTAGTACATAAGAAATTAAATTATTTATCTTTTAATTTACTATGGTGTTTACTATAACCAAAGTAAATAATAAAGCCTAAAGCCAACCAACCAATTAAACGTAACCAGTTTGTCCAACCTAGTCCAAAAATCATTGCCATACAAACAATGATACCTAGAATTGGTACTAAAGGAACTAGTGGTGTTTTAAATTGACGTGGTAAATCTGGATCTGTCTTTCTTAGAATTATTACCGCTACACACACTAATACGAAAGCAAATAAAGTTCCAATACTAGTCATATCACCCACAACATCGCCAGGAACAAAACCTGCAAACAAACCAACAATTATCATTATAAATAAATTGGCTTTGTAAGGTGTTTTAAATTTAGGATGCAAATCACTAAATCTTTTTGGTAATAAGCCATCTTTACTCATACTATAAAAAACACGGCTTTGTCCAAGTAACATAACTAAAATTACTGATGAAAAACCAGCCAATATAGCTACAGTAACTAAATTAGCCAACCAACCATAGCCTGGCATAAATTTATTTATAGCAGCAACTACAGAGGCTTCTCCACCTTCGCCTCTAAAGAAATCAACTGGTGCTAAGCCAGTTAATACATGAGCAAATAAAATGTATAATACAGTACACACAGCCAATGAGCCTAAAATACCAATAGGCATAGCCGTTTTGGGGTTTTTAGTTTCTTGAGCCGCTGTACTTACAGCATCAAATCCAATAAAGGCAAAAAATACAGTACCTGCGGCACCCAAAACTCCCATTAAGCCTCCAAAGCTATGATTTACGCCAGCCTTATCTGTGTAAATACTTTCAGGTGGAAAGTATGGCGTATGGTTTTGTGCATTTATAAAACCCCATCCTAGTATAATAATCATAATAACAATTGCAACTTTTGTTATAACAATAATGCCATTAACAAAAGCTGATTCTTGAGTTCCTTTTATTAATAATAAACTTAAAAGCGATACAATAAATAAAGCAGGTAAGTTTACAATGCCATTGTGTACAACACCATTGGCATCTGCAACAGAATGTTGAAAAGGAGAGTGGCACCATTCATAAGCTATGGCTTTCCAATGCAGTACATTTACCAATAAATTATTTAAATATTCACTCCAAGCAATACCAACAGTAGCAGCCCCTACCGCATATTCTAACACTAAATCCCAACCAATTATCCAGGCCATAAATTCTCCCATGGTAGCGTATGTATAAGTATATGCACTACCCGAAATTGGAATTGAAGAGGATAATTCAGCATAACATAAACCTGCTAATGCACAGCCAATTGCTGCTACAATGAAACCTACTGTTACCGAGGGACCAGCATTTTGAGCAGCTGCTGCCGCAGTTCGTACAAAAAGCCCTGCACCAATAATTGCACCAATTCCCAATGCTACTAATGCACCAGCACTCAGTGTTTTTTTCAAACCTTTTTCATTGTCTGATGCTTCTGCAAGCAAAAGACTCATTGGTTTTTTAGTAAATAGACCCATATAGTTAATTTTGGTTAAAAATATTTTGAATTGGAAAAATACCACATTTAATTTATATAAATACCACCATCCATAAATTTTTATCGAATACCGCTTTTAGAACATTAAATATTATATTGCACAATCAACAATTTGCTTATGGAAGTAACTCAACAATCAAACAAAAAAAGTAAACTAACATTATACATTGTACTTGCCATGATTTTGGGCATTGTAGTGGGGTATTTAGTTAATATAAATTACGAGGCAGACACAAGAAAAGCTTTTGCAGATAATGCCAAACTACTCACCACCATATTTTTACGAATGGTGCAAATGATTATTGCACCAATTGTTTTTGCCACGTTGGTAGTTGGCATTGCCAAACTTGGCGATATGAAAACAGTGGGTAGAGTAGGAGGTAAAGCAATGTTATGGTTTATAACAGCGTCTTTAATTTCCTTAGGGCTTGGTTTAATTTTAGTAAATATTTTTGAGCCAGGTGTAGGTGCAAATATTAGCAATACCGATATGGCTGCGGTAAGCGATTTAATGGAAAAATCGAAAGGCTTTTCATTAGCAAAATTTGTAGAGCATGTTGTACCACGTAGTGTAGTAGAGGCTATGGCAACAAATGAAATATTGCAATTAGTAGTGTTTTCTGTTTTTTTTGGTGTAGCATTAACAGCCATTGGTAAAAAAGGCGAACCCATTATTAATGCGTTAGATTCCCTAGCTCATGTAGTGCTTAAAATGGTTACGTATGTTATGTATTTAGCTCCATTGGGTGTTTTTGGTGCAATGGCTGCGGCAATAGCAAAAAATGGCTTAGGCATTTTGGGCACTTTTGGTAAATATATTGGCGAATTTTATTTTGGGTTAGCCATACTTTGGGGAATATTATTAACGGTTGGTTATTTAATTTTAAAAAATAGATTACCTGTTTTATTGCGACGAATTTCTTCTCCCATGAGTATTGCATTTAGTACTGCAAGTAGCGAAGCTGTTTATCCAAAATTGGTAGAAGAAATGGAACGTTTTGGTTGCAATAATAAAATTGTAAGTTTTGTTTTGCCCTTAGGTTATTCGTTTAATTTAGATGGTAGTATGATGTATATGACATTTGCTAGTATGTTTATTGCACAAGCATTTGGCGTTACTGCAATTACTGGAGATGTTGGTCAGCAAATAATTATGCTATTAGTTTTTCTAGTAACCAGCAAAGGAATTGCAGGCGTACCAAGGGCTTCGTTAGTTGTTGTATTGGCTACAGGTGCCATGTTTGGCATACCGCCAGAAGGCGTTGGGTTAATTTTGGCAATAGATGTTTTTTGCGATATGGGTCGTACAATGACAAATGTTTTAGGCAATGCATTAGCAACTGCAGCAGTTAGTAAATGGGAGGGGCAATTAGAAACACCGTAAATCAATAAATTATTTTTCATGTTAGATTTTATTTTTCTCGACTTTCATTGGACACAACTTTTACAACCTCAATGGTATATTGCCAATGGAGGTTTATGGCTTGTACTTTTTGTAGTATTTGCCGAAACTGGATTGTTTGCTGGCTTCTTTTTACCCGGCGATTCTTTGTTATTTGTTACAGGTATTTATGCTCATGAAATTACACAGGTAGATAAAACCGTTGTGCCAGGGTTAGCACATCAATTTTTAAATTTAATAGGGTTAGGAAATATTCAAAATCCATATTTAGATTTAGTGGTTTTAATTGCATTAATAGCTGTAGCAGGAATTTTAGGAAACTCAGTAGGGTATTGGTTTGGCCGAAAAAGTGGACCTGCGTTATACAATAGAAAAGATACTTTCTTTTTTAAACAAAAATATTTGCATCAAGCAAAAGATTTTTATGATAAAAATGGAGGCTTTGCAGTAATTGTTGCAAGGTTTGTTCCTTTTATAAGAACTTTTGCACCCATAGTGGCAGGTATAGTAAAAATGGATAAAAAGAAATACTTTTTTTATAATGTTGTAGGTTGTTTTGCTTGGGTAATTACAATGGTATGTGCAGGCTATTTTTTAAATAAAGCTTTCCCTATTCTGCAAGAAAAGTTAGAAATTATTGTAGTTGTAATTGTACTGGTTTCTACATTACCAATCATTTACAAAATGATACAAGCTAAAAGAGAAAAAAAGAAAAATGCAGGAAACTAAATCTACTTCTATTTTTAATATAGCTGTTGTAGTAGCCGCCCTTGGTTACTTTGTAGATATTTACGATTTGCTGTTGTTTACTATTGTTAAAAAATCGAGTGTATTAGCGGTAGGTGCAACCGATGCTACTTTGTTGGTGGATAGTACTAAAATAATTAATTGGCAAATGGGTGGGCTTTTATTAGGAGGTATTGTGTGGGGTGTTTTAGGCGATAAAAAAGGCAGACTATCCGTATTATTTGGTTCTATTATTTTATATTCAATAGCAAATTTTATTACTGGGTTTATTGAAACTGTTGATCAATATGCTATGTGCAGGTTTGTTGCAGGCTTGGGTTTAGCTGGAGAGTTAGGAGCAGGCATTACATTAGTAAGTGAATTATTGCCAAAAAATAAAAGAGGAATTGGAACTTCGTTAGTAGCAGGTATTGGATTATTTGGAGCTGTAGCTGCATATTATACGTATCAATTTACTGATGAAAACTGGCGACTTTGTTACAAAATTGGTGGAGGGCTTGGTTTGTTATTACTTTTTTTACGGATAAGTGTAGCCGAATCTGGAATGTTTAATTCAGTAAAAAAATCGAATGCTCAGTTAGGCAATTTTTTTATGTTTTTTTCTAATGCCAAAAGGTTTAAAAAATATTTGTTAGCTATTTTAATTGGGCTGCCTACTTGGTATGTAGTTGGCATTTTAATAAATCAAAGCGACCGTTTTGGGAAAGCAATGTTTGGTAGTACTACTATAGATTCTGGTCGTTCTATAATGTTTGCATATACTGCAATTGCTATAGGAGATATTTTAATTGGCTTAGTAAGTCAGTATTTTAAAAGTAGAAAAAAAGCACTTTTAATTTTTTACTCACTCTGTGTACTTTGTTTGATTTTGTTTTTCAGTAGCTTTAATACCTCCAATGAAAGAATGTATTTAATTTGTTTTATGATGGGTTTTGGTAATGGTTATTGGGCAATTTTTGTAACTATGGGTGCAGAGCAATTTGGTACAAATTTAAGAGCTACAGCTGCAACAACTATCCCTAATATGGTAAGAGGGGCTTTGCCTTTAATCAATCTTTTATTTCTTGATTTGTTTCAAAAAAATTGGAAATGGTCTATAACAGATGCCGGTATAGTAACTGGTATAATAGTTATGGCTATTACCTTTATTGCCTTTTACTTTACCGAAGAAACTTTCCATAAAGATTTAAATTATATTGAAGAGTAATACCAAAATACCTGTTCCAAAATAAATAATCATCTGTGTAAATTTGTGTAATCTGTGGCAAATAAATTTTTAATTATTCGTTTTTCCTCTATTGGCGATATTGTTTTAACTACACCAGTTATACGCTGTTTACATAAACAAATGGCTGATGTCGAAATTCATTTTCTTACCAAAAAAGAATAC
>JANNWD010000116.1:0-4165 GCA_031408315.1 Bacteroidota bacterium | reverse complement strand
CCCCGGGTGTATCTCCCATTGCTTCTAATTCCTCTACTCGTTTTATAATTTTATCTTTTTCAGCACCGCCTGTTGGTGGTAACCATACCGCTACAGTTCCACCATAAATTACAACCGATACGGTATCCTTATCTCTTAAGTTTTTTACAAACAATTGAAAAGCTGCTTTTAGTAAAGGCAGCTTATTGGGCATATCCATACTGCCAGAAGCATCTATCAAAAAAACAAAATTACTGGGTGGGGCTTTTTCTAAATCTAACTTTTGTGCATTTACATTTACATACAACAATTGTTTACCTTGGCTCCAAGGGCAGTGGGTTAGTTGCGATTCTATTTTAAAAATATCATTTTTTTCTGGCTGCCTATAATGGAGGTTAAAATAATTAATTAATTCTTCTGTTCGTACTGCATCTGGTGGCACACTGCTACCCATGTTTAAAAATCTTCGTACATTACTATACGAGGCTTTATTTACATTTAACGAAAAGCCAGTGTTAGGAAATTTATTAGCATGCACAAAATCATTTTCTACAATTTGAAAATAAGTTTCTTCGTTTACAAACCATTTTATCCTTGTATTTTGCTCCAAATTTTTTGTGACCGATATTAACTTAGGTTTATTTTTATTAGCGTTAGATGAAGATACTTTTAAAATAAAATCTTGCCACACATCAGTTTTTATTTTTGAAATTTTAGTTTCGTACCCTTCTAGTGAAACCGTTACACTATCCATTAAAGTATTGGTGGTAATACCAAACCCACCTGTGTTACCCGATTTATACAATAATTTTGATGTGTGTAGAAAAATTTTAGCGTTTTGTAAGGGTTGATTTTTTTCGTCTCGTACTTCTCCACGTAAATAGTATTGTGCACTAGCAAAATTTGCAAGCAGTACAAAACAAACAATATGGGTTATATTTTTTAACAATGACATTATTCGTTGTTAAAATAGAAAATATTTTCTATAAAGACAACACAATAATCAAAAAAGATGCCTTGCTTATAGCTTAATCCTCTACTAGTCTATAAATTTGGTTTAAATTTCGTCCAAGTCCATCATAATCAAGCCCATAGCCCAATAAAAATTTATTAGGCACTTCAAACCCTAAATAATCAATAGCTAATGGAAATTGCAAGGCTTCTGGCTTATGCAACAATGCCGCAATTTTTAATGTGGCTGGTTGTTGGTTAGTTAATTGAGGCAAAAATTCATTTAACGTTTTACCAGTATCCACAATATCTTCTACAATAATTACATGCCTATCGGTTAAGGGAATATCTAACCCAATTGATGTAATTACATTGCCAGTACTTTTTGTGCCTTTGTATGATGCTAATTTTATAAAACAAATTTCCGCCTCTATAGTAAGTTCTTTAAATAAATCGGAGGCAAACATAAAAGAGCCATTGAGTATGGCAATAAATAATGGACGCTTACCTGCGTAATCAATATTTATTTGTGCTGCCAGTTTTTTTATTTGCTCATCAATTTGTGCTGCAGTAATGTAAGGTTCAAATGTTTTATCAAAAACTTGTATTTGCATTGTTTATATTTTATTCGCTAATTTTTAGTTGTTGCCCAATTTTTAAGCTATCGTTTGTTAATTCATTCCATGTTCTTAATTGCTCTACAGTAATGTTGTATTTTTTTGCAATGCTGTACAACCCTTCTTTTGAGGCTACAGTATGCAAATTATTTTTATTAGGTGCAATTATTTTATCTTTTGGCTTTAGCCACAATTTTGTACCTGTTGGTAAAACACTATTTTTGGTTAGTTTATTATAATCAAGTAAATATTGTAGTTGAATACCGTTTTTTTGTGCAGCATCAAAAGCAGTTTCGTTTTTTTGAGTTATATAAAATTCTCTATCGCCAACCTTTTCTTTTTTTTGTAAAAAGATGAATTGATCTTTTGCTAAAATTCCATCCTCTGCCTGTTCATTAAATTCTAATAATTTGGTTAATGCAATATTATTTTTAGTGGCAATAACTAAAAGCGATGTTCCTTTATTTACTAAAATACATTTGCTGCCATTAATTTTAACAACGGTGTTAGATACATCCAATGTACTTGTACCAGCGTCGTCATTTTCTATATTAATTTTATCACCATCTTTAGCATCATCTTCAAATTGGCTAGCCTCGTATTTTGGAGCATCTTCTGCAGCACCTAAAGTATATTGTTGCAAATTATATTTTTCAATATTGTTTATTACAATTTCTGGATAACGAGGATTTGTTGCATAGCCTGCTTTTTTTAATCCATAAGCCCAGCCCTTGTAATCGGTAATAGCTAGCTTAAACAAATTACCGTAGCGTTGATTATTTCGTAAAAAATTGCTGTGGTCTCTATAACTATCTTCATCTGTTTTATACACTCTAAAACATTCACCAATAGCATCATCATCATGGCTTACACCTCCTGCATTCCAACTGGCTTTGCATTTTATTCCAAAATGATTGTTCGATTTTTTTACCAACACACTATTACCACTTTCACTTTCTAAAATTCCTTGTGCTAATGTTATTGCAGCAGGTATGCCCATACGTTTCATTTCTCTTATGGCTAGGTCTTTATATTTTTCTACGTATTGCATAGGTGTTAGGTTTTGTGCAAAAGTATTTTTTACACAAAGCAAACATGCAATTATTATTAATTTTTTCATTTTATAATTTTACCTCACCCCTAACCCCTCTCCAAAAGAGAGGGGAAATTCGGCGGCTATGTTTAAGATTAATTTATCATTTATAATTTCTTTATTAACAACAAGCCATCTCTTATAGTAAGCAAAGCTTGTTCCACTCTTTCGTCGTTAGCTACATATTTGTTAAATTCATTTATTGCTTTTGCATTTTTCCCTACAATTTCATTATCTAAAACCTGCCCATGAAATAATACATTATCGGCAATTATCCATGCCCCGCTTTTTACTTTTGGCAAAATTAACTCGTAATAGTTAATGTAGTTTGTTTTACCAGCATCTATAAAAACCAAATCCCATTCTTCGAAAAGTGTAGGAATAATTTCGATAGCATTACCAACATGCAATTGTATATTATTTGCATAAGCTTTATCAAAAAACTGTTGTGCTGTTTTTGCATCGTCCTCTCTTACTTCAATGGTATGTAACACACCATTCGGTTGTAACCCTTTTGCCAAACATAATGCACTAAAACCTGTAAATGTTCCTATTTCTAAAATGTATTTAGGCTTTATCATACAACTCAACAACTCTAACACCTTGCCTTGCACATGCCCACTTAGCATGTGTGCATGTAGGTGATGTGTATTGGTATGTTGCTCAATTTCAATTAGCACATCATCTAAAGGAGATGTATTTTTTTGTGCATACAATTCAGCAATATCGTTAACTAATTCCATTTAAAAATTAGGTACTAATGAGCTTGTTTTATAATAGTTTAATAAAAATTCTACTACCTCATCGGCAGTATCAAACAAATGAATTAAATCTAAATCTTCTGGGTTAATATTATGCTCCTCCTCTCCCATGGTTTCTTTAATCCATTTTATTAAACCACCCCAATAACTTTTACCTACAAGTATCATTGGGCTTTGTTTAAATTTACCTGTTTGTATTAATGTTGCTACTTCAAAAAATTCATCCATTGTGCCAAAACCACCAGGCATCATAATAAACCCTTGGCTGTATTTTACAAACATTACTTTACGTACAAAGAAGAAGTCGAAATTTAAGTTTTTATCTCTGTCAATATATGCGTTAGGATGTTGCTCAAAAGGTAACTCAATATTTAGCCCAACCGACTTACCTCCAGCAATAGATGCTCCTTTATTTGCAGCTTCCATAATACCAGGGCCTCCGCCACTAATAATACCAAAACCTTCCTCTGCTAAGCGTTGAGCAATTTGTACAGCCAACTCATAATACTTGTTACCAGGTTTTGTTCTGGCACTTCCAAATATTGTTATACATGGCCCTATTTTACTTAACGTTTCAAAACCATCAACAAACTCTGCCATTATTTTAAATATTTGCCAGCTACTGTGAGCTTGGCTTTCCTTCCACTGACGTTCTTTCGCCAAATTAATTGCTCCGTTCATTTTTATTTTATTTAATTCATTTAAAAGCAATGCCATTCTCTATCTTTAATAAAGAATGGCACTTACTAACTTTGTAAAAATAC
>JANNWD010000115.1:0-3713 GCA_031408315.1 Bacteroidota bacterium | reverse complement strand
GTTTTTTTTTAATAAATTAACCCAATCTGCTGCGTCTGTAATGTAAGTTTCAAAAACCATATTGGCCTCTTTTATAGTGCTGTCTGCACTTTCGGCTATACCACGTTTATCGTACCTTAAGCTTGCAATATTGTGCTGCAGCAAACTATCTGCTAGTATTTTATACGAATTAGAAGTAACCGCTACACCACTGTTACCATTTTTATCAGTGGGACCAGAACCTGCTATGATTATTACCAAAGGAAATTTTCTTCCTTTTGATGGTACAGAAAGAGTCCCTTTAATTTTTGCGGTTTTTGTTTGCAGCACAATGTTGGTTACTGTGCTTACTGTGTCATGTACTTGTTGGGCATAGGTGTGACTGGTTAGCACAATCAGTGCCAACAGTATTATCTTTTTCATATTGTTTTATTTAAGTGGTGATAGTTTTTTTGAAAATAATATAAGAGTAAATGATAGGTGGAATAGCTATAATTATAAAATAAACAATTAATAGTTTTGATAATAAAATCTCCGATACGAAAGGAATAATACACATCATTATTAAAGATGAAGCTACCCACAGCCTGGACGTAACATGATGTGTTTTCCGCCACACTTCGGTATTCTTCATTGTCCAGGGAGTTCTTATACCAATAAAATTATTTGGTTTGATATTATTCAGATAATTACCAGTTACCAACAGCAATATTAAAATACCATACTCAATAAAAAGCAGCACATTTGTTTTGTATTGCAAAGTGTACATTAAAATAACCAAATATAAAGCTGTAATAAAACTGTGTATTAAAAGCCTTATAATATTATAGCGTTTACTAAATAAATCAAACTGCGGTTGGCTCATAATAAATTTTGGTAAAAATTTAAGTAACAACCAAATCACCACATTAATTACCGGTAACATTAATAAGCCTATTGGTTTATTACCAAATCCATCGGCTGTTCCGTTAAAATTAAAATGTATAGCCATTCTATCAGGCAGTTTATCCCAAAAAATTAATGCTGCAATAAACGGAATAGCCAATATTATCCATATTATCAGTTCTGTTATATTTTTCTTCATACGAAACTATTTTTTTGTTTTATTCTTTTTATCCGAAATATCCATTATCCATTTTACCATTTCATCAAACACAGTAGTGTTTAACGAGTAGTTAATAAACTGCCCTTCTTTAACTGATTGTACCACATCTGCCTGCCGCAGTAAATCAAGGTGGTGAGATATGCTGGGCTTACTCATATTAAAATGGTCGGCGATTTCTCCTGCATTCATATCCTTCTTCCGCAGCAGTTCTATTATCTGCCGCCGGGTTGGGTCGCCTAATGCTTTAAAGAGAATATTCATTTAGATGTTTAAGTATTTAGGCAAATGTCTAAATATATATTCAAACTGCCAAATTTATTTTTGAGAATTTATTTTAAAACCCGAAATTTAAAATGTGCTATCGGGTAAAATGAAAGCAATTATATTTGAGCGGTGTACAGTTTTAGCAGAAAATGAAATTAATTTTACAGACGTTAAATTAGTTACTTTTTCTTCATTAATTCTACCACAAAGTTCCCCTTTTGTCTCCGTGGCGGCAATGAAATTCCGGCATAAAGAAAACTGCTCCTACACTATTTAAAATACTATTTATTCCGTTGCTTCATTGCCTTGGTCGCCAAAAGGCGGTAATAATTCCATAATTAATTTTTAAACAATTAAAATTTGAGTTATGGAAAAGATGATAAATGTAGCAGCTTTAACAACAGTAGCAGAACTTGAATTGATTTACAAAACAAAAGTAAAACCGTCGGAAAGACCTTTAGTAACCAGTTCAAAAAATCGTTACAGTTTACTATTGCAAACATGGGATGAAAACAAGATTGATTTTGTAGAACAGTTTAAAGTTTTATTGCTTAACCGCTGCAACCGTGTATTGGGAATATTAGAACTGTCAACAGGTGGCATTACAGGAACTGTTGCTGATATTAGATTAGTGATGGCTGCTGCTTTAAAAGCAAATGCTGTTGCCATTATTATTTCTCACAATCACCCCAGCGGCAACCTTAAACCGAGTAAGGCTGATGAAGATTTGACAAGAAAAATAAAAACCGCTGGAATGTATTTAGACATTCAGGTATTCGACCATATAATTGTTACAAGCGAAGGCTATTAAAGCTTTGCTGATGAAGGGGTGTTGTAAAATAATTTTTTATTATCTTTAATAATATAAACTTATTAATAATATAATCAATTCTAAATGCAGCAAAAAAACTCTTTAAAATCAGATGTTTTCGAAAGTATATGCTTGATTGTGACTTGGCTGTTTTATACCAAACAGAAACGAATACTTAAAAAGAGCTGTCCGTCAAAATCTAAAAAAATTTCCCTCTGATTTTATGTTTGAACTTACTAAAATTAAGTTCGAAAATTTGAGGTGCAATTTTAGCACCTCAAAAAGAGGCGGCACAAGGTATATGCCATTTGCTTTTACAGAACATGGTGTAACAATGTTAGCTAGCGTTCTTAGTTCTGATAAAGCCATTGAAATGAATATTGCCATTGTTAGGGCTTTTATTAGCATTAGGCATTATTTATATACACAAAATAATTTAACCGAAAAACTAAACGAAATAAGGGTTGAATTAAAAACCAGAATAGATGAACATGATACACAATTATCTAGTGTATATGATGCGTTAGAAAACTTGTTAGATAAAAAGCAAGATGAAGAGTTAACAAAAGAAAAATGGAATAAGCGACAACGAATTGGTTTTAAAAAATAAATCATAAAAAATTATAAACTATGTTAGAAATCATTGCCTTAGTATTCATTACAAAAAATATAGGAAATTTAGCTCAACGCAAAGGCTTAAAGCCAGATACTTGGAAATTATACACTGTACTATTTTGGTTTGGTGCAGAAATACTTGGTGCTTTTATTGGCATTTTTGCTTTTGGTAGCGAAAACATTGTTGGTGCTGTACTTTTAGGATTAGGCTGTGCTGTAGGCAGCTACTTTATACTAAAAGCAAATTTAGATAAACGACCAGATGCAATGGATGATGAAATTAATAGAATTGGTGTTAGTGATTTATATCCAGATAAAAATTAAATACTAAAAAACCGAAGCAATAAGCTTCGGTTTTTTAGTATTATTATTTCGTTATCCCTTCCAACGCAAATAAAAATGCATATTCCCTAGCTCGGTCCCTTAATACTTTAAATCTTCCCGAAGCCCCACCATGACCAGCTTCCATATTGGTATACAGCATTAACCTGTTTTTATCAGTTTTCATTTCTCTAAGTTTAGCAACCCACTTAGCTGGTTCAAAATACTGTACTTGGCTATCGTGTAGGCCAGTTGTTATTAGCATATTTGGGTATGCTTGTTTACTTACATTATCGTAAGGCGAGTACGATTTCATGTACATATAATTTTCTTTATTAGCTGGGTTACCCCATTCATCGTATTCATTTGTTGTTAAGGGAATAGATGGATCACTCATGGTTGTTAACACATCTACAAACGGCACCTGTGCAATAACACCATGCCACAAATCGGGTCTCATGTTTACTACAGCACCCATTAATAAACCGCCGGCGCTGCCACCACTAGTGTACAAATGTTCTTTGCTGGTATATTTTCCGGCCAATAAAAATTCGGCACAATCAATAAAATCGGTAAAAGTGTTTATCTTTTTATTCATCTTTCCATCTTCGTACCAAC
>JANNWD010000114.1:0-4123 GCA_031408315.1 Bacteroidota bacterium | reverse complement strand
GTTTTGCATTTTTGTAACATCAAATTGATATGGCAGTTTTAAATATTTTATCATTTTTTGGTGATAATGTAATTGTTAATAACCAACACATCTAAATTACAATTTAAAAAGAAAGCAATAGCTTCTGCAGGTGTTTCTACAATGGGCATACCTTTTTTATTGAACGATGTATTTAGTAATACGGAGATACCACTTTGTTTTTTCCATTCAGCTAATAATTTATAAAAAGGCTCTGTTTTATCTTTAACAGTTTGCACCCTGCAAGTGCCGTTTACATGTACAATGCCAGGCATTTTAGTAGCCCAGTTTTCTTTTATTCTGTCTATCAAAATCATGTATGGGCTTTCTAAACCTAGTTCAAAATATTCGTTTCTATCGTCGTACAATACAGATGGGGCAAAGGGTCTAAAGTCTTCTCTAAATTTTATAGTGCTGTTAATATGCATTTGAATAGTGGCATTTCTTGGGTCGGCCAAAATGCTTCTTCTGCCCAATGCCCTTGGGCCAAACTCACAACCTATTTGAAACCAGCCAATAGTTTTTTGTTGCAATAAAATGGTTGAAACTTTTTTTTCTATTGCATCATCTTTAGTAAAATTTATGTGATCAGTTTGCTTTTTTAGCTCAACTAAAATTTCATCTTCGGTATATTCTCTTCCAAAAAATGTACTTCCATTGTGCAATACTTTTTGCTTTTGTAACACTTGCAACCAGCCATAGTATGCACAGCCAATTGCCAAGCCATTATCGCCAGCAGCTGGTGCTGCATAAAATTTTTCAATGCCAAGTTCCTCAATAATTTTAGTATTAGCCACGGCATTTAATGCCACGCCACCAGCGTAGCAAATATTTTTATGATTATATAATGCTAATCTATTTTTAAAAATATATAAAATTGCTTTCTCAGTTTCATCTTGCACCCAACCAGCAATATTGGCAAAGTATTCAAAATTTTCTTTAAAAGGATGCTGTAAATAATCTACTGGCTTTGTAAAATGTTTATGCATCACATCTTCATTTACCCACACATTTCCATCTTTTAAAATGAATAAATTTTCGGCATAAATATTGGGCTTACCATAAGGTGCTAAGCCCATTAACTTACCAGCATCATCAAAATCGCCAAAGCAATAATTACTTGCCATGCTATATAAACCTCCAATAGAATGGTTGGCAGTAGGTAGATAAACTTGATTGGGCTTGTGCAAATAATTTATGATAGAAAAATCTTTATACAACGGCTTTAAATGCTTGCCATCAAAAAAATAGTAACTATCCTTTTCGCCATATAACCCTGGTTGGCTGTTTACATGCGGAGGAATAAAAGCATTTTCTAAATCATCGCATTGATGATAAAAACTTCCGCAACCATCCATTACCATTACCGTACATTCGTTAAATGGGCTTGTACCCACCGCACTATAAGCATGTGCTAAATGATGAGAAATGGTTATGAAAGGAATTGTACAATCTGCTGAAAAAAAACGCTGCCCTTTATATTTATGCTTTTCAATTTCGTCTTTTTCAAAATTGGCACATTGTACTACTAAAGAAACATCGGCTAAAGTAATACCTGCGGCATTTAAGCAATATCGTACCGCTAAAGAATCGTTTCCGCCATCATGTTTTAAACGGGTAAGGCGTTCTTTTTCTATAGCCACAATAATTACTCCATCTTTTAAAAGACAAGTAGAACCGTCATGACTAAGACCTGTGCCTAAAACATATATCGGCTTACTCATGCTAAATTAAAAACAAAAATGTGGCTTAATTATTTTCAGGCAGTCTAGTTAATAAATTATTGATAGCAATGTTTTTTTTGCTTTGCTTATTATCAAATTCTATTTCAATATTACCTAAAGCAAAACCATTGTCAATAGCAGATTGTATAATAACTTCTTCTCTTTTGGTATTTTGTGCTACAAAAGAATTGCTACAAAAATTTGCTGCGTTGCTACCAATAATTACATCTAAGTTGGTAGATTGTTGTGCCAATTTAATATCATCTAACACCACTTTGTTTTTAAACCCCAATTGCGATAGACAAACAACTATATGGCAATTTTTATCCCTTTTTAAGTAACCAGCTAATGTGTTAATACGCTGTACTGTATTCTTTTCGCCGCCAGCCGCTTTAATAATGGCAACTTTAATATCGCCTTTGTAAATTATTTTGTAGCTATCGTTTGTTAGTGTTGTAGCAAGTTCGTTTTGTACAGCCACATCGCTATTAATAGTAGTATAGGCATCAACAGGCTTACCCGTTTCTAGTAACACCAAATTATTTGTATTGCTTTTTATTTGTGTAATTTTTTTTGCAATAATGTGTTGGTATTTTTTTGTATTGGCATTATGTACCAATGCAATAGTATTATCATTTAACGAAACACCAGATGTGTTAAAAGTAGAATTTGCAAAAGTTTTAAATGGCTTTGTTGCAAGTAATGCTAAGGTAGCAATACCCCCCTGCTGAATAAAATTTCTTCTAGACTTCATAAATTTAGGTTTAAGGTTTAATTATAGTTTTGGTAAACTAATAAGTTGCCAAAATACATTAAATATTTTATAGAACAAATAAAATGTTTTTTTATTTACAGTATAAATACTTGTTGCAAAATTATTTTTTTCTTTATACTTTTACTTTCTTTAAACCTTTTTATAAAAAACTAAACCTTATTATTATGGAAGGAACAATTGGCGAAATCCGAATGTTTGCTGGCACATTTAGTCCACGTACATGGGCATTTTGCAACAATCAATTAATTTCTATTGCACAAAACACAGCACTATTTTCTATCTTAGGTACTACCTACGGTGGTAATGGGCAAACTACTTTTGCCTTGCCCGATTTTAGAGGTAGAGTAGCTGTAGGCACAGGCACTGGGCCAGGTTTACCTAATGTAACTTTAGGTGAAATGGCTGGCTCACCATCCGTTACATTAACAACTAATAATATGCCTGCACATAACCATCCCTTAACTGGTACGGTTAATATGCAAATTAATAACGATACTGCCGGTTTAACCGATGATGCAAATGGAAGACGCTTTGGTGCATTTGGTTCGGTGTTTACTTCAGCCAATGCAGATTTAGTAAATATGGCGGCCGATGTTTCAACACTTGCCGTGGGGGTTTCTGGCGGTAGCCAACCGGTTAGCATTTTGCCACCATACCTTGGTATGAATTATATTATTTGTATGTTCGGTATTTTTCCATCCAGAGATTAATGCTAGTATTTAACATTATTAACATTTAAAATCATTAAAATTATGGAAGGTACTTTAGCAGAAATAAGAATGTTTGCTGGCAATTTTGCCCCAAGAAGTTGGCAGTTTTGCAATGGTCAATTATTAGCTATTTCACAATGGTCGGCAGTATTTGCGTTAGTAGGAACTACATATGGTGGTAATGGCCAAACAACTTTTGGCCTACCCGATTTTAGAGGAAGAATAGCTGTAGGAGCTAACAATGGTCAAGGGCCAGGTTTACCACCATACCAGTTAGGTGAAATGGCAGGTGTGCCAACTACTACTTTACTATCAACAAATTTACCTATACACAATCATCCAATTACGGGCAGTGTTAACATGCAAATTAATAACGATACCGCTGGCTTAACAGACGATGCAAATGGTAGACGTTTTGGAGCATGGCAACCTGTATATACATCTGCCACTACAGATTTGGTAAGTATGGCTGCAGATGCATCTACGCTTGCATTAAGTGCAAGTGGAGGCAGTCAACCGTTTAGTAATCGATCGCCTTACATTGGCATGAATTATATTTTTTGTGTAGAAGGCATTTTTCCTAGCAGAGATTAAGCCATTATTTATTTACAATATTTTGCACTGTTGTTTTTAAAAAACGCAGTGCATTTTTTATTTCCAATAATTTTTTTTTTCATGATGAAGATTGGTTTTTTATTACCACGTTCTACAGTTTATCCCTTAATAGGATTCGATTTTTTAGATGGGTGCAAAAGTTTTTTGCAACACTTGCATTTGCAAAATGATGTTACAATAGTTACTGAAAATATTGGTTTTGGGTTAGATGATGAAGAAGTTTATTCAAAAAACGAAAAACTTTTATTAGCCGATAATGTAGATGTTGTAGTGGCTTTTGT
>JANNWD010000113.1:0-7863 GCA_031408315.1 Bacteroidota bacterium | reverse complement strand
AATATCTGTATTTCTAGTATTACTGTAAATCCCCTCAACAAATAGTGAAACTAAATTACTTTGTATCTCCATCCTTGGGATGGCAATTTCTCCATTTTTTATACTTAGGGTATTATTTAATTTAGCAAACCGTATTGTAGTAAAATCTCTTTTTGGAAAAACAATATTTTGTATTTTTTTTATGGGTTCAAAATTGATAAGAGCTGCATCTTTCATAGTAAATTGTACAATCCCTGCTGTTGTATTGGGCAAAACATTGCCATCATTATTTAATAAAATTTGTGTATTTATTTTTGTAGAGAGTAGCCCATTTATATTATTACTTGTTAAACCATCTTGTCCAAAATTATTAAACGCTTTAAAAATATACGCTACATCTACATTATTCATATCAACATTTAATGAGGCTTGGTGTTGATTGGTTTTATTGATTAATGAACCTAAGGCATTTATTGAACCTCCGGCCACATTCATGGCAATTTTATTTAGCGTATAAACATTTTGCAACAGTTTAAAATCTAACAAAAAATTAGTGCCTTGAAAATTTTTGTAGGTAAACTTTGGCGTATTAACTTTTACGGATGCAATACTCTCCTCTAAAACTCTATCAATTTTATCGTTTGTAGATTTATTATTTGAAGAGGATTGATTTTTATTTTGCTTTCGTAATATTTTTACAAATGGTGTTATATTTAATTTATTAGCGCTGATTACCCAATTTAAATTAACAGCATTGGGCTGAGTATTTATTAGGCTTAAAAAAATATTTGCAGTTGCATTCATAGTAATATTATTTCCCATTACTGTAGTGGTTAAATTTTGTAGCAACATATCTGTGTTAGAAAAAACTACATCTCCATTTATATTTTCCATTTTAATATCAGTTGGTGTGTAAACCATACTGCCATTTTTTAAACTAACTAACCCACTTAAAAAAGAGGCGGAATTATTACTGTTATCAATTGGTCCTTTATAAGTAAGATTAAGGCTGGCATTTCCCGACGTAAAATTTAATGCTTTACCAATTAAACCATTCAATTGTGCTAAACTAAATGTAGAAATAAAGTTAGTTGTAAGAATAGGTTGGTACAAATTATTAATCTCAACTAAATTTGAATTTAACGCAATACCATTCCACACTCCTTTAAAATTGGTAATTGTAATTTTTGAATTTGAATCAGTCCTTGGAAAATCCTTATTAACTTCATTAGTAAAGTTTGCCGCAAATTGTGCACTTGTAAAGTTGAGAAATGGGGTTTGTAGTGTAGTTGGTTGTACTGTATTTGAGGTAATAGTTATTGAAGGATTTTTATCAGTTAATAAACCACTAACCTGTGTTGTAATATTTAATGGATGACTAATTTTTGCCAATTGCAATGATTTTGCAATACGCTTTGGTAATAATTGTTGTGCTTTTTCGTACAAAATATTTTGTGTAGATAGTTTTAAATTAAACGTTGGGTCTTTTTCTTTTAGCTCAAAAGAAGCCGTAATGTCAAAAGGTTGCTTATCTATTTCCAACGTAATCTTATCGGCAAAAAGTACCTTTTTTTTAGTATCAAAATTTAAGACAAATACACCGGAAACATTTTTATTTTGCAAAAAAATACCTCTATCTAAATCAAACGCAAGGCTTTTAACATTTACATTTAGATTGGTGTAAAAACTAGTTACGCTACTTTTAGTTTTAAGAGTTGCAGCTAAATTATCAATATCAATTTCATGATATTTTTCTTTTTGTACATCTTGTATAATTAGTTTAATTTTTTTTAACTGTACTTTATTTATTGAAAAAATATCTTTGTCATTTGTGATAGTATCTTTTTTTTGTTGTTTGCCATTAAAAAGAGATGTATTGCTATAGCCAGTACTATCTTTAAATACATTAATACTGCCATCCTCTATCAAAATATTTCGTATTGGGATTTTACCTTTGAAAAATTTTAGTACATTTATTGAAAGATATATGTGAGCCGAACTTAAAAAGTTATACTTGTGTTGATTGTATAGCGAATCTTGTATTACCACCTTTTCCATATCAACCGATACCCAAGGAAAAGTTTTAAAAAACACTACATCCACTTTTTCTATTGTTATTTTTCCGTTTACCTCTTTATTAAGTGTTTCAATTGCTTGTGTAATTATTTTTTGTTTATTAACTTTTACGTATATAAATAATGCTGTAAAAATTATACTAAAACTAATTAAAATTACTTTTATAAATATCCAAGTAAAGCGTTTTGTCTTTTTTAAACATATAGTGGTCATAAAAAATGGTTTGTTAAGTAATGCAATTACATCTCTTTTGTGCCATATATTATGCCAATAAACTACTGAGTTTCCATAGCGTAAGTGTGAATATTTCTGCTACATTTTTACTACAGCTAATAAGTAACTATAAAAAGTGTGTAAAACAATCCCCAAATTAAATATGTTTCTACATAATTAATGTTTGGATGTAGAAAAAATTTGTAAAAAATAGTGGTATGCATATTGCAACGGTATTTATGGATCGGTTAATTAAAATTAAAACACAAAGAGATGATACAAAATAATTATCAACCAGTATATAATTTAATAGCCCTATTAGAAGATGCCAAAACGGGTTATTTAAGTGCCGCAGAAGAAATAAATGATGAAGTACTTGGTGTGTTATTTGAAAACTATGGTTATCAAAGAGGACGATATAGTGAGGAGCTTACAAAGCTTGTGGAAGAAAAAGGCGTATCATCTGCCATTGATTTTTTTACGCTTACATTATTACAACGTACTTGGAAAGATGTAAAAACATACTTTAAATATGGACAAAAAGCATTAATTACTGCTTGTATTAAAAGCGAAGAAATTGCCATACAAAATTACACATCGGCTTTAGAAAAAATTACAGATGATAGCTGCGAAATAAAAATGACATTACAAAAACAAGTAAACGGCATAAAATCTGTTTTGCAGTTTATAAAATTATATGCAGGTAAACAACTACTAAAAAAATAATTTATGCCTTTTATTATGGATGTTATATCAACTACTATAACCAATAAATTAAAGAGTTTAGTATCTTTTCTATGCCAAATAACTAAAGGTTTTGATTCAATTGCAGAAGAAGTGGATCATCCTAATTTAAAAACAGCCCTTAAAGCTGTATCGGTAGAAACTAAGCAATATGCAAAAGAAATAAGTATCCAAATAAGTGAAAATAATACGGATGCTTTTGTCGATAACTCAGATGGAATTTGGAAAGAAATTGTATTAAATATAAACTTACATGCTAGCCTTACTAAAGGTGGCGAAATTGAAGAACTATGTAATAATTGTGAAGCTTACTTTACAAAATTTTATGAGGAAATTTTACGTGAAAGTATTCCTATAAAAAATTTAAAAGATATTATTACTTATCAATTATACGCAACCCAATGTGCTTTTATGAAAATAAGGTTGCTTAATAAAATGAGATTTAATAAGCAGTAAGTAAAGTACAATTCATTTTATATTGCAGCAAGCCTATGCATTTTAATAATCTTCAATTTATTTAAACAACGCATAATAAAATAAGTAGGATCTATCTCATACCACTTAAATCCAAAATTGGAAGAAGATGGGCTTTTATGATGATTGTTATGATAGGCCTCTCCCATCATCAACACATCTACTTTAAATAAGTTAGTAGAGGTGTTTTTTACATTAAAATTTATTGAGCCGTATTTATGAGCAAACCAATTGATAATAACGCCTTGTATAGGTACCATTAAAATATGAATAGGTATCAATAAAAACCACCAAGCATTGGGTGCAAATTGCATGTATAATAACACATAAACTACAATCCATAAAAACCTTGAAATAAGAGAATGACCAATTTTATCCAACAAGGGCCAATCGGGTAAATTTTTTGTAAAGCGCTGTTCTATTTCTAATGTATTTTTAAATATCCCATTCGATACTTCTCTCGATTTTTTCATCATAGCAAAAACAGAAGAGTCAAACGATGGAGAGTGTGGATCTTTATCGGTATCGGTATAGGCATGATGCATACGATGCATAATAGCGTACACCCGTGGGCTTAAATAAGATGAACCTTGCGTTATATAAGCAACTAAATAAAAAAACTTTTCCCAAAATTTATTCATGGTAAAAGCAGCATGCGATGCATATCTATGCTGCAAAAATGTTTGCATAAAAAGTGATGAGTACCAGTGCAGAAAAAAAAACAAAAGAATAAAAAGCATAAAAAATATTGAATTTGTGCAACATTGCATTATCAAAGTAAGCTTATTATTCGGTTACCAAGGGTTTTGTTTACTATAAAGATGTATGAGAGGGTATTTTAACATTATGTAAGGGGTAATAAAAAAAATTAGGGTAAATGTTTATACCAACTATACATTTAAAGTAGTGTTAAAATGAGTTACTTCACTTCGTTCAGTATGACTAATGCTGGTTTTACGGTTAATAGTAACCTCTTTTATTAAAATCGGTAGCTATTTATAAAAAAACATGCTTTGGTCATCTTGAGGAACGAAACATCTAACAATAATAAATTTGATTCCAACGATGACTTTTTACGATATTTTTTAATGTCTAATTGGTATTAGTAAAAAAAATAACGTTTTTTGACTCTTACATACAAAAAAAGGAGCAAGATTTTCATCTTACTCCTTTTACTATCATTAGCATATCAGTAATATTATCGTATTAGCTAATTACTCTTTTACTCTTCGTCATCAAAACTCATTGCTTCTTTAGTTGTTTGAAGCAATTCGTATTCTTCTTTACTACCTACAATCATATTTTCAAATTCACGTAAACCGGTACCTGCTGGTATATGATGGCCTGTAATAACGTTTTCTTTTAAGCCTAACATTAAATCGGTTTTACCTTGTATTGCTGCACTACTTAATACTTTAGTTGTTTCCTGAAAAGATGCCGCAGAAATCCAACTTTGTGTACCTAGCGATGCTTTGGTAATACCTAATAATAGCGGACTACTTGTTGCTGGTGAAGCATCTCTGTATTCTACTAATTTCTTATCTGCTCTTCTTAGTATAGAATTTTCCTCTCTAATATCTCTAAGCGTTACAATTTGACCAGCTTTTAACTTAGTACTTTCGCCATGTTCCGTTACTACTTTCTTGTCAAAAATAGCATCGTTTTCGGTGTTAAATTCTAATTTATCTTCTGTATCTCCTTCTAAGAATATGGTATCTCCAGCATCTTCAATCGTAACCTTTCTCATCATTTGGCGTACAATAACTTCTACATGCTTATCATTAATTTTTACACCTTGTAAACGATAAACTTCTTGTATTTCATTTACCACATATTCTTGTACTGCAAATGGTCCTTTAATAGCCAGAATGTCTGCAGGGGCAGTTTGTCCATCACTTAATGGAGCACCAGCCTTTACAAAGTCACCATCTTGCACCAAAATTTGGCGACTAAGTGGAACTAAGTATTTACGTACTACACCATCTTTTGCTTCTACAATTATTTCTCTGTTACCACGTTTAATAGCTCCAAAAGTTGTAACACCATCAATTTCACAAACTACCGCAGGGTTGCTTGGGTTTCTTGCTTCAAACAATTCTGTTACTCTTGGTAAACCTCCAGTAATATCCTTCAGCTTACTTAATACCCTTGGAATTTTTACTAATACCTGACCACTTCTAACTGTATCTCCTTCTTCTACAACGATATGAGAACCTACTGGTAAGTTGTATGTTTTCTTTTCTTTACCTTCTAAAATAATAGAAGCTAATTTGGTTTTATCTTTTGTTTCAATAACTACTTTCTCTCTATGACCTGTTTGCTCATCTGCTTCATCACGGTAAGTAATACCTTCAATTAAAGCATCAAACTTAAGTGTACCAGCAGTTTCAGCAACAATTACATTGTTAAACGGATCCCACGTACAAATAACATCTCCTTTACTTACTTTTTGACCGTCTTTTACATTTAAGGTAGCACCGTAAGGAACGTTATTGGTAATTAATAAACGATCGTTTTTAACATCAGTAATTCTTACTTCACCAGTACGGCCAATTACAATTTGTACTTTTTTACCTTCTGCATCTTCTGTATTTACTGTACGTAAACCGTCAAATTGAATTGTACCATCAAACTTAGCAGGCATGGTACTTTCTACCGATGCACTACCAGCCACACCACCCACATGGAAGGTACGTAAAGTTAACTGTGTACCCGGCTCACCAATACTTTGTGCCGCTATAATACCAACAGCATCGCCACGTTGAGCTAATATACCGCTTGCTAGGTTTTTACCATAACACTTAACACATACACCACGTTTGCTTTCGCAAGTTAATACACTACGTATTTCAACAGTTTCAATTCCGCTTTCTTCAATAGCTTTTGCCATATCTGCACTTATCTCTTCACCTCCATGTATCATTAATTCTTCTGTTACAGGATGGTAAACATCATGCAAACTCATACGTCCTTCTATTCTATCTGCTAAATCTTCAATAATATCTTCATTATCTTTTAATGCCGAAGTCGCAATTCCACGTAATGTGCCACAATCTTCATCATTAATAACAACATCTTGTGCAACATCCACTAATCTACGAGTTAAATAACCAGCATCCGCTGTTTTCAATGCCGTATCCGCCAACCCTTTTCTAGCACCATGCGTTGAAATGAAATATTCCAATACACTTAAACCATCTTTAAAGTTTGCTAAGATTGGGTTTTCAATAATCTCACTACCACTACCACCCGATTTACGTGGTTTTGCCATCAAACCTCTTAAACCAGCTAACTGCTTAATTTGTTGCTTACTACCCCTTGCTCCACTATCTAGCATCATATAAACTGAGTTAAACCCTTGCTTATCGTTTGCTAATTCTCTAATTAATGTTTCCGTTACTTTAGTATCTACCCTACTCCAAATATCAATAATTTGGTTGTAACGTTCGTTATTGGTAATTAAACCCATGTTATAATTATCCCACACTTCACTTACTTCTCCTTGTGCATTGTCAATTAATTGTTGCTTAACATCAGGAATAATTAAGTCGTTAATATTGAACGATAATCCACCACGGAAAGCCATACGGTATCCCAATGTTTTAATATCATCCAAAAATTTAGCGGTAACTGGTACACTTGTCCATTTTAATATATCACCAATAATTTCTCTTAATGCTTTTTTAGTTAATAGTGCATTTACAAAACCTACTTCTTTTGGCACATGTTGGTTAAAGATTACTCTACCTACAGTTGTTTCAATAAGTTTAAATGTTAATGTACCATCAGCATTACGATAGTTTGCTTTTACTCTAATATTTGCATGTAAGTCTAACTGCTTTTCGTTGTGAGCAATAATAACTTCATCTGCACTGTAATATGCTTTTCCTTCGCCTTTTACTTTTTCGGTGTCGGTAGATTTTTTACCCTTGGTAATATAGTATAAACCCAATACCATGTCCTGAGATGGAAGAGTGATTGGAGTACCATTTTGTGGGTTCAAAATATTATGACTAGAAAGCATTAGTAACTGAGCTTCTAACACAGCTGCATTACTTAAAGGTACATGCACAGCCATTTGGTCACCATCAAAATCCGCATTAAATGCCGTAGTAACTAACGGATGCAATTGTATTGCTTTTCCTTCAATTAATTTTGGTTGAAATGCTTGAATAGACAACCTGTGAAGGGTTGGGGCTCTGTTCAGCATTATCGGATGACCTTTTAAAATATTTTCTAAAATATCCCAAATAATAGCTTCTTTTTTATCTACTAATTTACGAGCAGATTTTACGGTTTTTACAATACCCCTTTCAATTAGTTTACGAATAATAAATGGCTTAAATAATTCGGCAGCCATATCCTTTGGTAAACCAC
>JANNWD010000112.1:0-1810 GCA_031408315.1 Bacteroidota bacterium | reverse complement strand
CTCTGCTCATCCAAGGCTCATCACTGCCGCTCGTGTTGTTGTCGGAGAAGGGACATGGCGAGGGACGATGACATGGCGATCGCAGCAGCCGCAGCAGCACCTTTCACGTCTACCATGCCCCCGTGGTGGTGGTGGTGGTGGTGGTGGGTTCCGTCGCGTCCAGTGTCGTCGTCGACAGCGGCCTGATGGGGAGCCGCACCGCAGAGACTCCCGCACCACGTTGATCCGTTCTCGCCTTGTCAAAGCAACAACGCTTCTCCACCTAGTAAACCAGGAAGCATATCGAACCTCCTATCCACGAGGTAGAATGTTTTGCCTCGCACATGTGCTTATTTATCTAGTTGCGAGCTGTGCTTGACGAAGTACGTCACATCTGCGATGTGGACGCCAACTGCGCACGAAAAGATCTTGGCGGCACCAATCAATCGCAACCACGTTCGAGCGAACGAACCTGATGGCGGGCAGCTACGCCACAACAACAACAACATCAACTGCTCCACAACCACAACGGCGCAGCAGCGGCAGTCGTGATCCCGGATCCCGCACACCAAACAGCGCGACTTAGCGATTCTGCGGCACATGGAAGCGACCATTCCACTCCGGCAGCCGACGATGATAGAGGCAAGTGTGTTGGATTATCGTCGATGCGGTGATTGGGATGGCGATGGCGATTGCCACGAGTTTCGGCACATAATCGACGTCGGGGGCGGACGCGGGGACTTGGCCGTGGCGTTGGCGTTGCACTTTTCGCGCCACGCAGCAGCAACAACAACAACAATGGTGACCTTGGTGGACAAGAATGCCACGTCGCTGGCTGCCGGAAAAGCGTATGCTGAACGCACATCTACGACAATTAGATCAGGCGGAGGCGATGTCAGTAGTAGTCGTTGAATGATCGACCACAAAGATGCGGCGCCCCGGTTGGTCGACACCCACGACACGTTCCGATGGAACCGCCGAGTAGTTGTTGCCATTGTTGGGTCCAAAGTCATTCGAATCTTCGCCGCCGTCGTCGTCGCTGCTGCTAGCACCCATAAGTACTTTTTATAAGTTCAGCCCACGTTATGTCTGTCATCCACTTGTTTTGGTAGCGTCGACTCTAGAGATTGAGATTAGTGCATTCTGGACGAGGACTGCATATGACAGTCCTTTTCTCTTCGATGCCATGCGTCCCAAGTCGAGGTTTTGATACCGCTGTGTCCGATAGGTGTTGGGGAAGCTAGCTGCACACTTTTATCGACTTGAGAGAGGCAAGCCGATGGTCAAAATGGCACCATGGTGGTAGCCTCGAGATGGCAACGAATATCACGAGATTTTGCTAGAAGAGAAAAAGCACAGAAAACTAATGAGGATAACTTTTGTACCAGGCTACGCGGCCCTACACAAAATATTGGGACTCTCCGCCCAGCCATAGAACAAACAGTGCCTCGTGTATTACGGCAATTCTCCTCCCTTTGCAATTAAACATCTTCTAAATAAATGAAGTCCAGCATTTGTAGCGCATCGCAGGCGAGCTGTTGCATGCGATGCACTGCAAACGTCACTCGACGATTGAACGTCAATTCTGTGACGCGCTTCGAACAGATTCTTCCTCATCGAGCTTTACGGTATACTTGTTGTGCTCATTAGCTTCCGGAGACAGACTGGCCATTCCCCATGGTTAGTCCTCGTTCACTGCAATACAAAGAGTCAGTCACGCTCCTGCCAGCCTCTCCAGATCAAATCCACTCAAGCTTTTAGCAGTCATTGTTGCCGTCTAATCTAATTCCCAGTTGCAGTCGACTGTATTGTTGGAGGAATGGTGAACAAC
>JANNWD010000111.1:0-6492 GCA_031408315.1 Bacteroidota bacterium | reverse complement strand
AAAACGCCTGTGGCCAAAATACAATGCTAGCCAAAAGCAGCCGCAGCAAAAGTTTGGCTTGTATAGTTTTGAAGATGGTAAAGGCTATATGCGTTTAGCTATAGATAAAAAGAAAAAACATTTGCCTGCATTATACACTTTTAATTTATTGCATGAAGGATTGGTTATGCTTAAAAAAATGATAGAAGAATTTGAACTTAATGAAAAACTTTGTTTTGTAAATAAGCAACCTTTAACGCTACAAGAAAGTACTGCATTGGATTTGCCAAAAGTATACAACGAAAAAATTAACAATGCAATTATAGCGTTAAACAAACAATTACCCACTTTTGCAGTACTTGATAAAGGTAAAAAAGACGAAGAAAAATTATGCTTGCTAATTGAAAAAGGAAATTTTTGGGGCATGGGATATTTAACCAACCATAAAAAATTACCTACCATAAATGAATTAAAAGAATTGCTTACTCCCTACGCCGATAACGATTATATCCGCAATAGTATTTATAGTTTTGTAGAGATGAATCCAGAAAAGAGGGTGGAGATAAAAAATTAAAGAATGAAAAAATTAAATCTTATAATAATAGCATTTTTTAGTTGTATAAATTGTTATGCTCAATTAACACAAAATGATTTTAAGTTAAGTTTGGATAATCATTATGTTGGTGACAATTCATTATCACATCGAATAACAAAAGAAAAATTATTAAAATCTAAAAAGCTAATACCAAACTTTGGGTGGGCTAAAATAAAATCATTCACAGTTTATTTTTCGCCAGGTTGTAATAATGTAAATTCTTGTAAAGGTGATTTGATATGTAAAGAGATAGTATCATATTTTGAAATGCTTACACCCAATAGCGTAGTTAGTTTTGAAGCAATTGTTGTAAATAAGCAAGGGAAAGAAGTGCCCTTCACAGGTTTTTCTTTAATTATTACCAATGAACTCTAATTCAAGCTCACCTCAAACAACTTTGGCCAATGCTTACCCGTAATGTAGAGTTTTTTGCTTGCACTATCATAAGCAATACCGTTTAGGACTTCATTATTTTTTGGATCGGTTAACTTCCCTTTAAAATATTGTTCTTCAATGTTTGGTATTATTATTTTACTAACCACATGCCCAGTGCTTGGGTCAATTTTTAGAATGTACCCATTTTCGCCATATCTATTGGCATAAATAAAACCATCAATATATTCTAATTCATTTATTCTGTCCATAGTACCAGTATCTGTTTCAACTACAATGGTAGTTTTAACTCTAAAATCGGCAGGGTTTATAAAATAAATATTTGCACTGCCTGTACTCACAATTAAATCAGTTCCATTATTAGTAATTCCCCATCCTTCGTTTGCCCATTTAAAAGTTTTAATAGGTTTGTTAATATTTTTTACATCGTACACATAAACAATATTATTTTGCCAAGTTAGTTGATAAAGTGTGTCTTTTAAAATAGTAATGCCTTCGCCAAAAATTTCTTTTGTACCCATAACATGCTTTTCTAAAACTTTACCCGTTTTAAAATCTGTTTTTCGTAAAGATGAATTTTCAAAATCACCAGTGCTTTCAAATAACACACCTTTGTAAAATTCTAAGCCTTGTGTGTAGGCGGTGGGGTCATGTTCGTATTCAACCTTTACAGTAGCGTTGATTATGGATGGGGCTGCAATACCAGTAGATACTGGCGGCTCTACTAGTGGGTCACCTCCATCATCGTTTGGATTGCAAGCTGCAAAAATTAGTATTGCTGCTATTAATAAATAATTTTTCATAATAGTCATTAATTTTTAATTCCTAATTCCTAATTCTTTACTTCTGTCTTCTTATAAATAACATTTCTCTCTTTAAGGTAACCCAAAATATAGTTAAAACAATTTTCATCTTTACCAAGCAACTCTGGAGGGAAAACACCTTTATCGCTAAAATGTCCATCTATCAACATATTTAATGCTGCAGTGGCAGTGTAGCCAGTTGTACGGCTCATGCTACTAGTTTTTGTTTGGGCATCGTATTCATCATACAAATCGTAGGTAATGGTTTTAGTTTCGTCGCTTACTTTTATTTGCATTAAGGTAAACTCAGCTTCTTCTTCTCCCAACTTCCATTGGTTAAATAATAGCTTACTGGTAAATTCAATTGGCGAAATAGCTAACCCATTTACTTTTTCAGTATTTAAAAAACCTGCTGCTATTAACCCT
This sequence comes from Bacteroidota bacterium, assembly GCA_031408315.1. Classification (GTDB taxonomy): domain Bacteria; phylum Bacteroidota; class Bacteroidia; order Chitinophagales; family Chitinophagaceae; genus Ferruginibacter. The sequence goes on along the minus strand of JANNWD010000111.1, from coordinate 4,296 downwards.
TTCATTAAATCAATATGGCCAGGATAACGAAGCGTTTTTTCTTTCATATTGGGAATATGCCTCATAGTAAATAAAATAGAACGTAAACCATCTGTATTAAAACTTTCTAATGTGCCAATGGGTTCAAAATTTATCAACTCGGCATCGCTTAAAGCATGCTTAGTTACTATGCAACTATTCTCTACATAACGGGCTGGTCTTGTATATTCTTCCAACACATCAATAGGGGAGAAGGGGGCTTTGTATTCAAAAGGTTTTACTCTTTTTTTTGGTAAACCGCCAACCATACAATCAAAATTGGTAATGGTCATTTTTGAATTGTAGTAACCCAAAATTAAATTACTCATACCCGGTGCTACACCACAATCAACAATAGCAGTCACTTTTTTTTCTTTGGCCAATTTATCCAATGCTAAAGCATCTTCCGGAAAAAAAGAAATATCCACTACATTTTTGCCAGCATTAATAATTGCCTTTAAAGCATTGTACCCCATAAAACCAGGCACAGCACAAATTACATAATCAAAAGTTTCTAAAAGTGTCGAATAATTAGTATAATCACTTAAATCAGCCTTTACAGTTTTAATGGCACTATTTTTTTTGATAAGAATATCCAACGATTGCTCACTAACATCAAACGATGTAACCGAATATTTTTTTTGTAAATCAATTGCCATGGCTCTACCCACCATTCCTGCACCTAAAATTGCTATTTGCATTTTTTATTTTTTTGAAAGATAAATTCTACTCCGCAACTACCTCAATTGTTGCATTAATACCTCTTTCGGTAATAGCATCACACATTGGTTTTAGGGTTTCGTAGTTGCCTTCTTTTACAGCGTATTTGCCGTTGTTGTGTATTATTAAAGAGCATTGCTCGGCTTGTTCCTCTGTATGTCCACACACTTCAACCAAAGTTTCTATAACCCATTCAAAAGTGTTCACTTCATCATTCCACACAATTAAAGTGCAGCTATGTTCAGTGGCTAAAAGCAAATCAGTTTCGTCTGCCGCTTTTGTAATGGTATTTGTGTTATTATTCATTTCTAACACAAAAATAATACGATTTTATCTAAATTCAACTTGCTGCAACATTTTAGGTACAATTATTGTCTACAATTTGTACCTATACTGCTATTATAAAAATGCTACGCTTAACAAAAAGGAAAAAAGAAATTACTCAGCCGCCAAAAAAGCAGCAAGCTTTAGTATTGCCCTTAAATGCAACGGGCAATAGCTTAGTATATTTAACTAACATTATAAAAACTATTCGTCCATCAAACATAAAAGATACTGAGCAAGCTAATGTTAAATTTAAAGCATTATTGTATCAATTAAGTCAAGATAAAAGAGCTCTGTTTTCGTTACGCAAAGCATTACTTTCTCAATTTTTGCGTACTAATATTGTAACAGCTTTAACCGAAAATGGTGTAGTAAGCAGCAGAGGGTTTGTACAAGAATTAACAAGTAAAGTAAAGCACAAAATTTTATCTGCACTTTTAAGCCCAAACGATTTTTTGTATGTAATAAATAAAGTTTTTTACCGCAAAAACGATTATGTGTGGGTAGAAAAGTTAGAGGTGGATTTATGGAAACAATTTTTTGAAATTTTGGGCATTCAAGTAAATCTAACAGAAGCTAGTTTAATAAAACAACTCAATCAATCGTTACAAGTACTAAGTTATAGAGTGGCAACTTTGGGTATTGAAAAAGAAGTTACACAACGTTATCAAAATTTTAATGATGCAGCATTCCCTTTCTTAGAACAGAATAGATTGACCAATGAGTATTTAAAATTAACTGAACAGCTTATACAAAACGAAGACCAAAAAAGAGCATTGTTGGGAAGTATTACAGAGGCATTGCATAACTGCAATCAAAGTATAATTTGGATAAAAGAGCAGCGGAGTCTATATGGTACCAGTCTTGCTCAAACATACGTTTTAACTCGTTTACAACAGCAGATTGATCGATTATTTATTATTATAGATGTATTGGATAGTGATAGCCAATTTAATACCGAACGCTTTGTAGAGTATTTTAAAACGGTAATAAAAAACGAAAATCGAAAAACATCTCTTAAAGAATTTTTGAGTGAAAATACTGGATATTTAGCGTATCAAATTGCAGAGCATGGTGGTAAACGTGGCGAAGATTATATTACAACTACTCGTAAAGATTTTTGGAAAATGTTTTGGAGTGCCGCTGGTGGAGGAGTAATTATTTCTTTTATTGGCATTATAAAAAACTTGCTAGGTAAATTAAGTTTAGCCCCTTTTTGGCAAGGTTTTTTGTATAGTGCTAATTACTCGTTAGGCTTTATTTTAATACAAGAAACAAGGAGTACGCTTGCAACAAAACAACCAGCCTACACAGCCAACAATGTAGCAAGTAGTTTTGATGTACAAAAAACTGGCGACCAACCCGATTTGCGTAACCTTGCCATAACCGTTGCAAAAGTTAGTCGTACACAATTAGCCTCTTTTGCCGGAAATTTAATGGTGGTTTTTCCGCTTACTTACTTGTTGGCAATGTTGTTTTTTAATACCACTGGCAGTATGATTGCTAATGGAGCAGCAGCACAAAAATTATTAACTGATCAGCAACCTTTTCATAGCCTTGCGTTGTTATATGCAAGTTTTACTGGCTTTTTTTTATTTGCTAGCGGCATTATTGCTGGCTATGTAGAAAACTATGTGGTGTATGGAAAAGTAGCAGATAGAATGAGGAGTGGAGTTGGATTACGGAACTTTAGCGAAAAATGGAAAAGCAAAATTATTGGTTATGTGCAAAATAATTTAGGATCGTTAATTGGTAATATATCACTTGGGTTTTTCTTAGGAATGGCTGGTTTTTTTGGTAAAATATTTGTTTTACCTTTTGATATAAGGCACATTACAATTTCTGCTGCAAATACTGCCATTGGTTTTTTTGGTTTAAATCATAATATTTCTTTCTCTGAATTAAGCTATACCCTATTTGGGGTTGGTTTAATAGGGTTTATAAATTTTGCGGTTAGTTTTTTGTTAGCCTTTTTTGTGGCTGTAAAAAGCCGTGGTATTCATTTAAAAGATTATCCAGAATTTTTAGGAGTACTATGGCGTTATCTAAAAAGATACCCTAGAGATTTTATTAAAGCACCAAAAGAAAGATTGGCGGCAGAGTTGAAATAGTTTTTTTACTTTTGGTGATCATCATTTTTTCTCCTCATAAGTCGTAACAGTTGTTTATGTTTATTTCTTTCTATTAGTAAAAGAAATAAATAGTAATCACTCTTATCCAATATTTTTTTGTTGAACTTTTACTCTAGTGTAGAGACGTCTAACTATTAAATCTTTTTATTTTAATAATACAATAAAAAAGCCTCACATTACCTGTGAGGCTTTTTTTGTGGGAGTTACAGGAGTCGAACCTGTGACCCTCTGCTTGTAAGGCAGATGCTCTAAACCAACTGAGCTAAACTCCCTCTTTTTTATTTCGGATTGCAAATATAAGACTAAAAATTTCTCTACAAAATTTTTTACCAACTTTTTAATTCAATTGCAACACTGGAAACCTATATATCTGCCCATCGTACACAAAAATATCATCAATTTCTAGCACCCAATATTTAAATAATGGCGATTCGGATAATATTTGCTTTGCCTCAGCTTTACTTATAGCATTTATTGTAATCCAACTGCGTTGGCTTTCTAAACTTATAGCATAAGAGTCTATCACATTTTTCTCAATTAAATCATTAATTAAAATCCTATGTGGCGGCACAAGTGCCATAAACTTATCATCCATTTCAAAATGAATAGTTACTTGATACTTATTTAATATTTTATCTTTTAAATTTTCCATTCTGTTATTGTGTTTACCAAATTTTGGTTATATGCTGCAGTTATTTTTATGTAATTATCTGTATAGCCTTCCATCATACCATTGCTATTATTTTTTTCGAATAATACTTTACGGGTTTGCCCAATATGCTGGTTAGTAAAATAGTTCATTTTTTGGTAGCTTAAATTTCGGAGTTGCTTATTTCGTTCGTTACGTATATATATGGGTACAACAGGTTTAATATCTAACGCAGTAGTATTATCTCTTTCGCTATAAGTAAATACATGCAGGTAACTAATATCTAGGTTATGTAAAAAATTAAATGTTTCCTTAAAATCCTCATCTGTTTCTCCAGGAAAACCCACAATAATATCAACGCCAATACAGCAATGGGGCATTAAAGTTTTTATTAAGCCCACTCTTTCTGTATACAATTCTCTTTTATATCTTCTCTTCATCATGCCCAAAACC
>JANNWD010000110.1:0-4285 GCA_031408315.1 Bacteroidota bacterium | reverse complement strand
ATTATTAATATTTTAAAATTATAATTGAGGAAAAAATGGGTAACCCACCAAAGAAATTAATAATGAAGAAATGGATAAAATCATTTTATCCGACTTCCAAAAATCTAAAATTGATGCAGGTATTAAAGATATGGAAACGGGTAATTTTTTGAGCAATGAAGATGCAAATAAAGAAATTGAAGAATGGCTAAAAAAATAGTTTGGACTGCTACTGCACAAAACGACCGCAAAGAAATATTTAGCTATTGGAGTAAAAGAAATAAATCTACGCTTTACAGCTTAAAATTAAATCATCTTTTCAATGAAGCTTTGAAAGCAGTTTCACTTCATCCACAAATAGGGAAACTTACTAATTATCAAAACACAAGAGTAAAAATTGTGAGAGATTATTTAATTGTATATCGTATTTACGATGAATATATTAGTGTCATATCAATTTGGGATGGAAGACAAAATCCTTTAAAATTTGAGGGAATATTTCAATAAAAAGTATATTTTTTAAAATGCTAACTCCAGAAAAATTACAACAATTAAAAAAACGGGTAAAATCGGGCTATCCAGAAGGCGAACTAAAAAGCGAATTACAAAAAGAAGGATTTAGCCAAGAAGAAATTAACCAAATATTTAAACCAAAACCTTATGATATGAGGACTTGGTATCTATCGTTTTCCATTTTATTTTTTATAGGAGGAATGTATATTGTATTAACCTCTGGTGGCTTTTTTGTGCTACTTTTTTCTGTTGGGCTTTTTATTACATATCTAGCTGAAGTAAAAAGGGTAAAGAAAAATAAGTAATGCAAAACATCATCAACATCCCTAATGCCAAACCATCTCGGTTAGAAAAATTCGGGCTTTTTTACCTTAATCTTTTTAAACGTTTAGATAAAGACCATAGTGTTTTTGATTATACCGATGCAGAGTTAGCAAAACGTATTAAACGAATTACTTGGAAAGGTATAATACTAAGTAGCATTGTGGGTATTGCTTGTGTTTTTCCTACGGTGTGGGTAGATGTTTATTTTGAAGATAAGCCTTGGTATGTGCATTACGGTTGGGTTATAGCAGTTACTATTTTATCAATTGCAATAGAATTTTACCTGCTTTTTATTATTGCTTTAAAAGCCGTTTACGAAGTAAGTGAGCTAATAAATATGCATGCCACCGAAGATGAGTTGGTGCAACATGAAGTATTTAGTGTAAAAAATATTTTAGCCAGAACGGCTCTTGAATTACCCGACCCCGAACTTAAAATTTTAGGCATAGATCCTTTTAAAAGAATCAGCAAAAAAAACCTTTTAGTGTTAGGTATTTTATATAAAGCAAAAATTTTATTAACCAATTTAGTAGCTAAATATGGCTTGCGTTTTATTGCAGGCAAAACAATTTTTGGTGTTTCTGTATTGTACGAAGCTTTATTTGTGGAAGCCTTTTGGAATAGTGTGGTTATTGTAAGAGTAATTAAAGAAGCCAGGTTGCGTTTGTTTGGGTTTGCATTAGCCAATAAAATTGCTTTGGATACCTTAAAAGAAAATGAATTACAACAACTTTCTCCTTTAGCAAAAGTGGGTTGTTTACGGGCTATTGGCAATGCGGTGGTAATGACAAAAAATTACCATCCCAACATGATTATACTTTTATTTAGGTTTCAACAAATGCTACAAATTACCGAAGAAAATAAGTACGATGATTGGGATTTATTTTTGCAAACACTAAATAATGTAACCGAAAACGAACGTAATTTTTTATTAGATTTATTTACAGTGTCTGCCGCTTTTGATGGTAAACTAAGTGACCTTGAAAACGAAAATATAAAAGCTGCCTACGGAAAGGATTATGAAATTTATTATCCAAGATTAGTGAAGCTAACCAAATGCTTACAGCAGGGAAAATTAAATGAGGCTTTAAGTTTGTGTAAGTTGGATTTTGTAGCTGGGTGAAACATTTAAGTTACAGGTGGCGGTGTTTCCTCTGTTTCTATTACTGCTTTTTTTTCTGGTTGCTGTTGTATAGGTTTTACCGATTCTACTTCTATTTCTTGTATCCACACGGCATAACTGTTTGGGTAAATTCTGCTACCCGTTTGTATAGCATAAACATGCGTAAATACTGCACCAAAGTAAAGTATCATGGCAGAATAATAAATCCATATTAAAAGCACAATTACTGTACCTGCAGTGCCGTACGTTGTAGAAATTTGACTATGACCAATATAGTACCCAATTAAAAATTTGCCTACCATAAATAACGCTGCTGTTGTAAAGGCACCAGCCCTTACATGCTTCCATTTAATACGGGCATCTGGTAATACTTTAAATATTAATCCAAATAATAAAGAGGTAATACTAAACGTAAGAATAACGTTAAACCCATAAATAACTACAACGGTTAATTGAGGAAATAATTCTGTAAGCCTATTAAGCAAAGCATCCATTGCTCCGTTTACTAATAAGGATACTAATAATAAAAAACCTAAACTTACCACAATGGAAAAAGAAAGTAACCGATTTAAAATAATTTTTAAAATACCAGTGCCCGTAGGTTTTGATTTTAATTTCCAAATATAATTTATAGAATCTTGTATTTCGCTAAAAACACTTGTGGCACCTATTAATAAGGTAATTACCCCAATTATTGTGGCAAAATTATTTCCTTTTGAAAGTGCTACACCTTTTATTGTTTGCTGTATTTGTAATGCAGCATCATTGCCTATTAGTTCAGCAATTTGATGGTATAGAGTGCCTTCAATAGCTTCTCTCCCATAAAATAATTCACTTACCGAAATAATTATTATAAGCATTGCAGGTAACGAAAAAATAGTGTAATAAGCAAGTGCAGCACTTAATTTAAAAACTCTATTATTAAAAAATTCAGCAAAGGTTTGCTTAGTAATAGTCCAAATTATTTTTCTATTTAGTTTCATTATTACAAAAGTTTTTCATTATTCTTATGTCTATCTCCATCTCTTAAATCTTTCTTTTCAAAATTTTTTTTTAATGCATCAGTAAGGTTTACACCAGTTTGGTTTGCTAAACAAATTAATACCCAAAGTACATCTGCCATTTCATCCGATAACCTCCTCCTCCCGTCCTCCTCCGAAAGAGGAGGAGCATCACTTTCTTTAAAACTTTGCTCACCATACTTACGTACCATTAATCTACTAAGTTCGCCTACCTCTTCCATTAAAATACCAAGGTTGGTTAGCTCCGAAAAATATTTTACACCAACAGTTTTAATCCAATTATCAACTTGCTCTTGAGCTTCATTTATTGTCATAATTACATTAATTTTTACGAATTACACTAATTTGTTTATACCTATAAAACTACTCTTTTCCAGGTTAATGAACGTTCGCCAAAGTTGATAAGCAAGGCTAATTTTAAACCAGAAACCGCTAAGTAACTTAACGCTTGTGCAACATGAGCATCCGTTAAACAACTAACTGATTTTACCTCTACTATTATAGAATGATAAGCCAAATAATCGGCGTAGTAAGGATTTTTCAAAATTTTATCTTTGTATTTTACTATAAACCTCTTTTCTCTTTCATAAGGAATGTCATCATCAATAAAATCTATTTCCATAGCATCTTTATAATTTATTTCTTTCAATCCCATTCCCAATGTTTGATGTATTTTCATACACACTCCAATAATTTTAAAAGATTCTTCTTTAAATAATAAATCTGCTATTCGTTTTATTTTAATTAGTGTAATTCGTAAAAATTAGTGTAATCAATTCACTCTTCCAAAATTAGTCTAATAAACTATTCTCGGTTTTTGCTATCTATAAATATAGTTATTGGCCCATCATTCAATAACTCCACTTTCATATCTGCACCAAACTCACCAGTAAAAATTTTCTTACCTAAATCATCTTCTAATTGCAAAATCATTTTTTCATACAATGGAATAGCAACACTAGGCTTACTAGCTTTTATGTACGAAGGACGATTGCCTTTTTTTGTAGCAGCATGCAACGTATATTGGCTTACCAATAAAATATCTCCACCCATGTCTTTTACAGAAATATTAGGTACATTATTTTCATCATCAAAAATGCGTAGGTTAATTATTTTATTGCTCAGCCATTCAACATCTTCAACCGTATCTGCATCTTCTATACCAACAAAAATTAATAACCCTTTTTCAATAGCCGATTTTATTTTGCCGTCAATAGTTACACTTGCTTTTGCAACTCTTTGTATTACTATTCTCATTTTGTAAAGCTATAAAACAAAAATGTTTGTTTTTATTTTGTTTGCCAAAACCCAAAATGCCAAAAAG
>JANNWD010000109.1:0-16509 GCA_031408315.1 Bacteroidota bacterium | reverse complement strand
TTAAAAACAGGAACAGGGTTTCGCTCATTTGCCCCATCGTCATTTTTGCAGCAGCACTTTGCATACCACTTTCATTTAAAAATTGGTTGGCACTGCCATAGTAAAATGCCAACGGAATACATATTAATACCGAGGCTATAAAAAATATTAAATAGTTTTTATCTTTTAAAACATTCAACGCATCTAACCCAATTATTTGTGCAAAAGAAACATCCTTACCTTTTTTAGGGGGAGGTGTATTAGGTAAAAAGAAACAGTAAACACCAAAAATTGCCGAGATAATAGCACTTATTAAAAAGGTAATATTTAATTTAGAGGCAGCACTGGTTAAGGCTTCTTTAGCCTGCACTGTTGCATTTTCGATTGTACCAGCTTTTACCAATTCGGAAGCAGGTTCCCAAGCCATCCAGCCAATTATTAAGCCAGATACAATCCAACCTATTGTTCCCCAAACTCTAATGCCACCAAACTCTTTTTCGGCACTGATTACTTGTTTTAATGCAATGGCATTTACCAATGCCAAAGTTGGCATATAAATAATCATGTAAGTAAGTAGTAAAGAGTAAAATGAACCAAAACTACTTTGTGTTGATATATAATAAAGTAATGCAGCGCCAACTAAATGTAATACACCTAAAATTTTTTGTGCAGAAAAAAAACGATCTGCAATCATACCAATAATAAACGGTGCAATAATAGCACCAAGGCATTGTGTGCCATAGGCTAATCCTGTTTGTCCTCCATCGGCCCCAATTTTACCCATAGTTAAATAAGTACCCATGGTTACAAACCAAATGCCCCACACAAAAAAGTTGAGGAACATCATAATAGACAGTTGCAATCGTATTTTAAAATTCATATAGCAATGTTAGGTTGGTGTAAAATGTTTTTATGAGATAAATATAAACATTTAAAATTACTTTGTGTAAATTTGACACAACACTTTTTAAACTTCAGAAATTATTACATGCAACATAAATTACTCCTAGGAATGATTGGCGGTGGGCAAGGTGCTTTTATTGGTAATATACACCGTATGGCTGCCAGAATGGATGGTATGTATGATTTAGTTTGTGGAGCTTTTAGTAGTAGTGAGCAAAAAAGTAAAGAAAGTGGTTTACAATTAGGCATTGCTGAAAGCAGAGCCTATGGCAGTTATATAGAAATGTTTGAAAAAGAATTACAACTACCTGCAAACGAAAGAATGGAAGTGGTAAGTATTGTTACGCCTAATTATGTTCATTTTGCCCCTGCACAATTAGCTTTAGAAAGTGGTTTTCATGTAGTGTTAGACAAACCACTTTGTTTTAATGTTGAAGAAGCTTTTGCACTCCAAAAAGTAGTAAATACTGCATCTACAAAATTTTGCTTAACGCATACCTACACTGGTTACCCTATGATAAAACAAGCCAAGCAAATGATTGCTAATGACGAAATAGGTACTGTACGTAAACTTTATGTAAGCTATGTTCAAGGCTGGTTGCATCAGTCATTAGAAAGTGAAAATCAAAAGCAAGCCAGTTGGCGTACCAATCCATCGCAAAGTGGTATTGCTGGTGCTATGGGAGATATTGGTACACATGCTTTTAACTTGGCTGAGTATATAAGTGGTTTGCAAGTCACTCAATTATCTGCACATATAAATATTGTAGTACAAGATAGAAAACTAGATGATGATGGTGCTACTCATTTACAATTTAATAATGGTGCTACAGGCATTTTAGTAGCATCACAAATTGCTACCGGTGCCGAAAATAATATTACCATTAAAATATATGGCGATAAAGGAAGTATTGAATGGGAGCATGAAAATAATAATTCGTTAAAAGTAAATTGGGCAGATAAACCATCACAAATTTACAGAGCAGGTACTGGTTATTTGCATCCTATAGCTGCTGCCAATTGTAGAACACCAGCCGGTCATCCGGAGGGTTATATTGAAGCCTTTGCCAATTTGTATAAGAACTTTGCTTGCCATATTTTAGCTTTACAAAATAATGAAACTATAATGCCAGAGTGGTTAGATTATCCAGGAATAGATGAAGGTGTAAGAGGGATGCAATTTATTGAGGCTGTAATTAGAAGTGGAAAGAGTGAGCAGAAATGGGTTGCCTTATAATAAATAACAAAAAATTAGTTTCCATGGAAAAGTTTATAGTAATTGTTTGTTTTTTAGCAGCAGGATTTTGTACTAATTCACAAAATAAAAATCATAACCAAAATAAAAAAATGGTTGAAATATTAGACAAATTGGCTTTGAAAGAATTGGTAGATAAGTTCTCAATTTTGGCAGATACAAAAGAAGTGGATAAACAAGTTTTATTATTTACACAAAATGCTACTGTTGAAACTATAATTAATGGGAAATCAACAGGCATCCTTAACGGTCGCAAACAAATTGGCGACGCATTTACTAGTTTTCTAGGAAGATTTGAAATAGTATATCATCTAAACGGACAACAAGAGGTTACAATAAGTGGAAACAATGCAAAAGGAATTTCTTATTGTTTAGTAATTCTTATTGCTACAAATAATGGTAAAAAAATGAAAACAACTTTTGGTATTTATTATAATGATGAGTACGTTAAGCAAGACGATAAATGGCTAATAGCAAAACGAATATCAAACTTTAAATGGCAATCGGTTGAAGAAATAAATAATTAATTTATGAATACAATTAAAGGACCTGCAATATTTTTAGCACAATTCATTGGCGATGCACCACCGTACCATAGTTTAAAAACCATGTGTGAGTGGGTAGCATCGCTTGGCTATAAAGCAGTTCAAATGCCTACGTTAGATGAACGTTTCATAAACTTACAATTATGTGCTGAAAGTAAAACTTATGCCGATGAATTAAAAGGTACAATAAATAGTTATGGGTTACAAATATCGGAACTATCCACCCATTTACAAGGGCAGTTAATTGCGGTAAATCCTGCATATGATTTAATGTTTGATAATTTTGCACCACAAAGTGTACGGGGTAATAGTAAAGCTAGAACCGAGTGGGCTCATCAACAATTGCTATGTGCCGCAAAAGCATCTCAACATTTGGGGTTAAATGCACATGCAACATTTAGCGGCGCATTATTGTGGCATACATTTCACCCTTGGCCTCAGCAGCCAGCAGGTTTAGTTGATGCAGGCTTTACCGAGTTAGCAAAAAGATGGACGCCTATTTTAAATGCCTTTGATGAAAGTGGAGTAGATGTGTGTTACGAAATACATCCTGGCGAAGATTTATTTGATGGCACTACCTACGAAATGTTTTTAGAAAAAGTGAACAATCACAAAAGAGCATGTTTGCTTTACGACCCATCTCACTTTGTATTACAACAACTAGATTATTTACAATACATCGATTTTTATCATGAACGTATAAAAGCCTTTCATGTAAAAGATGCAGAGTTTAACCCTACCGGTAAGCAAGGCGCATTTGGGGGATATCAAAATTGGATAAACAGAGCAGGAAGATACCGTAGCCCTGGCGATGGGCAAGTTGATTTTAAAACAATTTTTAGTAAATTAGCACAATATAATTATGCAGGATGGGCAGTGTTAGAGTGGGAATGTTGTTTAAAGCATTACGAAGACGGAGCAAAAGAAGGGGCACCCTTTATTAAAAATCATATTATAAGAGTTACCGATAAAGCTTTTGATGATTTTGTAAAAACCGAAACTAATCATGAATTAAATAAAACTATTTTAGGAATCTAATAATAAACAATAAAAATTTGCACATGAAAAATGTAATTACACTACTTACGTTATTAATTATTTTTGCAGCTTGTAATAATGCTGATCAACCCAAAACAGAAGTAAAAGCAGAAAAAAAAGTAGAAGAAAACACTTTAGCTAATAACCCTGATTATTATAAAGGGGTTGAACTATACAACAGAAACGATTGCTCTACTTGCCATCAGGCCAATGTAAAATTACAAGGACCTACTTACGCAGAAGTGGCAGCAAAATATAAAGGCGACACAGCTGTGATAAAAACCATTGCTCAACGAATTATTAAAGGAAGCAAAGGGGTATGGGGTGATATTGAAATGCCTGCACACCCAGCACTAAGTGAAGAAGATGCGATTGCATTAGTGAAGTATGCTTATCTATTAAAATAAAATTTTAAAAAATAAACTTATGACAAAAAAACTATTGTTTGCCATAGCCATAACTGCATTTGTAGCTTGTAATAATGTAGAAGAACCTAAAAAGGAAACTGCATCAACTGTTGCTAAAGCAGATAATCAATTAACAGCTGAGCAAACTAAAGACAGGTGGCAACTATTATTTGATGGCACTAGCATGAAAGGCTGGCACAATTACGGCAACAAGCCTGTAGGCAGTGCCTGGAAAGTGGCAGACGGTGTTTTGTATTTAGATACCACTGTAAAACAAAATTTAGCAACTAGTGGAAACGCAAATTGGCAAATTAAAGATGGTGGCGATATTGTAAGTGATTCTGTTTTTGGAAATTTTCATTTAAAACTGGATTGGAAAATTAGTAAAGGTGGCAATAGCGGTATTGTTTTTTACATAAATGAAGATACTAGTAAGTATGATTATGTTTGGAAAACAGGGCCAGAAATGCAAGTACTTGATGATAGCGGCCATAGCGATGGTAAACTAATTAAACATAGAGCAGGCGATTTATATGATTTAATTACTTGTACCAATGAAGCTCAAAAACCTTTAAAACCATTAGGCGAATGGAACTTAGCAGAAATTAAAAGCTTAAATGGCAAACTAGATTTTTACTTGAACGGCATCAATATAGTAAGCACTACAATGTGGGATGATAATTGGAAAAAACTAGTTGCAGGAAGTAAGTTTAGCACCATGCCTGGTTTTGGCACCTACAAATTAGGGCGTATTGCCTTACAAGACCATGGCAATTTAGTTTGGTATAAAAATATAGTAATAAAGAAGTTTTAGGATAATTGCTGTGTTTTGTACCGAAATAACTAAAATCAAAATGGCTGTAAATTTACAGCCATTTTTAATTTTTTTAAACCTGCAAATTACCAGCCTTTTTTTGCTACGCCATTTTTTACAGCTTCTAAAGCATTTGCTTCGCTAAGCATAGTAGTCATTTTATTTCCTTTACCGTCGTGGCCTTGTGCCATATAACCACCTCTACTGGTTTTAGTTATATTAGCATCTTGCATTGGAACATTTTTTTCCTTTGTTTTCATGCAATAAGCGGTTAACATTTTACTCATTTTTTTAGAATTTATTGGTTAGTAATAATGGGGTAAGAAAAGCTAAAGGCTACTTCTTACGTAGTAATTAGACAACAAGCTACTAAAAATATTGGTTTTAGCAAAAAAAAATGGAAAATGGGATAATAGTGTACATTGTTAATGAATTAAATTTTAATTAAATATGAAATTTTACAATAATTGAATCTATTAAAAATGAAATATTATTTCTTAATGACTTTATGTTCAATATTGCTTTTTAATTGCAAAACAAAAGAAAAGAAAGTTGAAGAATTAGAAGTACTAGACACAGAAATTGCAGAAATAAAAAGGCAAGAAATTGCTACAAAACAAGATTCTTTAAAAATTATTTCTGTATTGAATACTATAATTAAAGCTATTGAAATTAATGATTCTGTATCGTTGAGAAATTCTAGTTTAAAAAGTGTTTATTATCCAAATTATAATAATAACGAAAATTATTTTGCAGGGTTTAAAATTGTAGAAGTTACAAAATATCTATTTGATTCTATTAGTTTTTTATCTCTCCAATCTTGTTTAAGGGAATGTAAAAAGGATAAAAGACACATTAGTTGCCAAATCGAGCCATACAATGATTTTGATTCATTAAATGTTGATACTAATTCAATAAAAAAATATTTTATTGTACAAATCTATACGGTAGATACTGTAGAAAATTATTCAAAGAGCCGATACCATACTGCTAAATTTATTGAAACTAAGACAGGCATTAAATTTTGTGGTATATCATTACAGGATGATGGCAGTAGGTTTCTATATAAGAGGTATAATTTAGATAGCTTATATTTCCCTTTATACTCTAAATCAATGGGTGGAGTTGCAAAAACACAGTCGTTTGATACAGTTTATAATGTTTATCACTCAGAGGATTTAGCAAATTTAAAGGAACCTAAACTATATAATTCCACAGACTTTAAAGAGTCTATTCGATTCACTTGGTTAAGAACTTTCGATAAGCCAATGATTGTAAGAATTGATAAGCGTAATTATGATTTAATACTTACTATAAAGGAACTAAATTATACAGTGCCTTATCTTCCAAATACTTTCAGTCAAAATCGAAGTAAAAAAATATCTATTCCTCATTGGTTTAATATTATATATAAGTTAAATGAACTAAATTTTTGGCAGATGAATTCAGAAGATCCAAGTAATAATGAAATTATGGATGGAGCTCATTTTATCTTGGAAGTAAAAGAAAATGATAGGTATCATGTTATTGATACAAAAACACCAAGTAAAGAATTACGAGAAGTTTTTTATAAGATGTTAGATTTGGCAAACTATTCTTACAAAAAGAGATATTAGCAAAACATCGATGAAAGCTCAATAAAGAAATTATGGACAAGAGTGCGACGCCACTGAAGATGAAAAATGTTTCAATGCCTGTAACAAAAAACAGAATTTACGTTTCGTAGATTCTGTTTTTATTTTTAATAGATTTCTCCTTCGTTGAAATGACAGAACCAAGGTCTACACATCAATTTTTGCATATTTAGCATGTGTTTCAATAAACTCTCTACGTGGCGGTACTTCATCACCCATAAGCATACTAAACACTCTATCTGCTTCTGCGGCACTATCAATAGTAACTTGTTTTAGGGTTCTAGTTTCTGGGTTCATGGTAGTTTCCCAAAGTTGTTCGGCGTTCATCTCTCCAAGTCCTTTATAGCGTTGTGTGTTTACGCTTTCATCGTTGCCTTTACCAAATAACTGAATTAGTTTTTTACGTTCTACATCATCCCAAGCATATTCTTGCTCTTTTCCTTTTTTAACTAAATACAAAGGTGGTTGTGCAATGTAAACGTAACCTTGCTCTACCAACTCTTTCATGTACCTAAAAATAAAAGTAAGAATAAGCGTAGCAATATGGCTTCCATCTACATCAGCATCGGTCATAATTATTAATTTATGATAACGCAGTTTCGATATATCTAAAGCTTTTGCATCTTCTGGCGTACCAATTTTTACACCCAATGCGGTAAACATATTTCTTATCTCTTCATTATCGTAAATCTTATGCTCCATTGCTTTTTCAACATTCAAAATTTTACCACGTAAAGGTAAAATGGCTTGATAGCTTCTATCTCTACCTTGCTTTGCGGTACCACCAGCCGAATCTCCTTCCACCAAATAAAGCTCACAACGGTGTGGATCTTTATCGCTACAATCTGCTAATTTCCCAGGCAAACCACCGCCAGTCAATACGCTTTTACGCTGCACCATTTCTCTTGCCTTACGGGCTGCTGCCCTTGCTTGTGCTGCTAATATTACTTTTTGAATAATGGTTTTTGCTTCCTTAGGGTTTTCCTCTAAATACGCCTGTAATACACGGCTAAGTGTACTATCTACCACCCCCATTACTTCGCTATTACCTAATTTAGTTTTTGTTTGTCCTTCAAATTGCGGCTCTGGCACTTTTACCGAAATAATTGCACTTAGCCCTTCTCTAAAATCATCTCCTTCAATTTCTACTTTGGCTTTTTCAAACATTCCTTCTTTTTCGCCATAGCTTTTAAATACTCTGGTAATGCTTCTTCTAAAACCAGCCACATGAGTTCCACCTTCAATGGTGTTGATATTATTTACGTAACTAAATAAATGCTCTTGATAGCCTGTGTTATAAATCATAGCAACATCAACTGCAACATTTGTTGCAGCGTCATGTGCTTCACAGTTAATTACAATAGGTAAAAGTGGTTGGCGGTTAGCTGTTTTGTCTAACAATTCTACAAATTCGCTAATACCACCTTCGCTATAAAACTCTTTGGTGTAAGGCTTTCCATCTTCCTCTAATTCTCTAAGGTCGGTAATATTTATTCGTATTTTTTTATTTAGGTAACAAAGCTCTCTTAAACGTCCTTCTAAAATTTCTCTTTTGTAAACGCTTTCGGTAAATATGGTAAGGTCGGGCCAAAACTGAACTTTTGTACCATGCTTATCGCTACTACCAATTTCTCTTACCGGATATTTAGGAATACCAATACCATACTCTTGCTCAAATATTTTTCCATCTCTATTTACAGTTACATGCAATTTGCTACTTAATGCATTTACACAACTTACACCAACACCATGCAAACCACCAGAAACTTTGTAGGAATCTTTATCAAACTTACCGCCGGCATGTAAAACCGTCATTACTACTTCCAATGCACTACGGTTTTCTTTAGTATGCATACCTGTTGGTATACCACGTCCATCATCTTCAACCGTTATAGAATTATCTTCGTTAATTATTACCGAAATATTTTTGCAATGCCCAGCCAATGCCTCATCAATTGAGTTATCTACCACCTCATACACCAAATGGTGCAAACCCTTTACGCCAATATCACCAATATACATGGCAGGTCGTTTACGTACTGCCTCTAAACCCTCTAAAACTTGTATACTATCTGCTCCATAATTGGCTTTTGCGGCCGCTTGTTCTGTGCTCATAATTTGTTAAAAATCGCTGTTAAATTGTTTAAATATCTAAAGTGGGCAAATATAAGTAAAATCAAGGGTTTAAAGGCATTTTAAGCAAAGTATTACTGGGTATTTTTTAGCAAGATTTCCACATAAATTATTGACGATTTTTTGATGTATGATTTTTTGATTTTCTATCACTAATTTTTTAAGTTTTAGGTTCTAAAGCTCCTCTCATTTAGGAGGGGTTTTGGGGCTGTATTCTGTTTGGTCAATGTTCAACATTTGTTCCCGCCTTTCGCTTGTACTCCTCAGTCGCAATTGGCTCCTTGTGGGGTACCGCTTCAGTCGGGCAGCCATTAGGCAATTGAACATTTATTTAGCTTAACTTAATTAATAGCAAAGTGTAAAAAAACGTAGAATACTTGATGAGTTTTTCTATTTATATATCCCTTCCAACCCAATTTCTATACCCAGTTTTGGCAATTGAATTATATCGGTCTTTTGCACAAAAGTTTGTACATCCCATTCATTGTTTACATCTAAAAAATAAAGCATTACCAAACATTTTTCACTATCTACAACCATGTAATATTGTAGCGTTTTTATTTTTCTGTATTCAATAAATTTATCAACCAAATCCTTTGTACGAGTGCTTTCGCTTAATACCTCTACAATTAACTCTGGTTGGTTTTGTATGTATCTGTTGCTATCGTTTTGTATTTCTTTGGTAACAAATAAATCGGGGTAAAAGTATTTATCTTCATTGGGTATGGAAAGTTTCATGTTTTCCATAAAAATTTCGTAACCATTATTTGCTAATAAATCTTCTAAAATTCTAAGTAAATATTTACAAATAAAATGATGTTCTCTTGATGCTCCACTCATTTCAACTAAATTTCCATTAATAAATTCATGACGCATCTCCCCACTCTCCTCTAGTAAGATGTATTCTGCTACCGAATAAATTTTATCGTTTACAATGCTTTTCATTTACTCAAATATACATTTTTTATGGTTAATTACCTATCTTTGTATCGAAATTTTTCGATGGATACACTAACAGACATATTAACCATTGCCCACAAAAGCCCTCTTATGCAGGAGGATTTAGATGTGCTTTTGCATGTTGATAAAGCTGTGCCAGGTTCTGTACATTATAGTATTAAACGATACAAAAAAAATACAGCTTGGAATATTGATGATACTGGAATACTTGTTTATCATTACGAAAAAAATAACCCTACCGCCAATTATTTGGAACTTAGGTTTTGTGTAAGTGGTAATATGTATTGCAAGCAAAAACAAACCGAATGCGATTTTTGCAAATTCAATGCATCAAAAACCTGTGCCGAAAAAGTAGAAAGTGTGGATGTGCTTAGTTTTAGTTTTTCGCCAAATTATCTTACTCAATTTAAAAAAAGTAAAAAAGAAGAAACAATTTCGGAAAAAGTTTTAGCATTTACACACACCACATCTTTTAGCAAGCAATTGCCTTTGTGTGGTAAAACAAGATTGGCAATTGAAGCTTTATTAAATCATCATTATACAGATACGTTAGAAAATATTTTTATAAATGCCCAAACACAAATTTTGCTTTTGTATAGCATGGATTGTATGTTAGGTGATCATCAAGAAACATTTACCTGCAAATTTTTGGCCAATGAAGCCGATAGAGAAAAAATTGCGTTGGCTCGTAAAATATTATTAGAACATATTGGCGAACCCTTAACCATAAAGGCTCTCAGCCGCAAAGTGGCTATTAACGAATGTTATCTTAAAAAAGGCTTTAAGGAGTTATTTGGTACTACCATTTTTGATTTCTATCAAACCCAACGTATGGAGCATGCTAAATATTTATTGTACGACAAAGGATTAAGTGTAACTGATGTTTCATCTTTATTAGGCTATTCCTCCATCTCTCATTTTAGTACAGCATTTAAAAAACACACAGGTATTAAACCTTGTGAGTTGTTGATGCGTTAGTGTAAAATTTATTAATTTCTTAAACACTTTTTTCGCAATCCGAAAAAATACTTTCGCAATAAGAAAACGCTTTTCATTTTTACAGGTAAATGACAATCTTTTATTTTTTATACGGCAGCTTTGCAGCCAAATAAAAATAGAGAAAATGAAGTATAGATTATTATTTGCAAGCATTGGTTTACTGTGTAGCTTTTGGGGTATTGCACAAGATAGTTCTCAACTAAAATTATTAGAGGATATAGTGGTAACTGGGCAGTACAAGCCGCAATCCCTAAAAAAATCGGTTTATCAGGTAAAGGTTATAAATAGCGAACGTATAAAATTAAGCGGTTCAAATAATGTACAGCAAATTTTAAGTAACCAAATAGGTTTTAGGTTTAGTGCAGATAATACTATTGGCACAACAGATGTACAATTGATGGGAATGGCAGGGCGTAATGTAAAAATTTTGTTAGATGGTGTGCCAATGATTGATAGAGGCGATACTAGAGAAAGTTTAAATCAAATTGATGTAAACACAATAGAAAGAATAGAAATTGTAGAAGGACCAATGTCGGTTTCGTATGGCTCCGATGCATTAGCTGGTGTTATAAATATTATTACAAAAAAAGCGGTGAAAAATAGTTTGTCTATTACTGCTAAAATACAAGAAGAAACCGCCGGTAAAGAATATCATGCACTTAATTACCAAGGAGTACATACTCAACATATTGGTGTTTCGTATAAAAAAAATAATTGGTTGTTAAGTACTGGCGGCACTCATATCGATTTTAGTGGCTTTGGTGGCGATGAGTATGGTAGAGCAAAAACATGGAAACCCAAAGAACAATGGTTAGGGAATATAAAACTTGGGTACACAAAAAATGCCTTTACTATTTATTACAGGCTTGATGCGTTGAATGAAAAAATAATCAGCAAAGGAGCGATAAACTATACCAATTACAAAGCAATTGATCAGCAATATATTACTGATAGATTTACCCATCAAATACAAAGTGGGTATAGCTTTAATAGTAAAACACAGTTATCTGTATTGGTTGGATATACGGATTATAAACGTAAAACAAAAACCACTCGACATGATTTTGAAAAAAACACCAATGAACTTACAACTGGTGATGGAGAGCAAGATATTTCTTCATTTAAAAGCGTTGTTTTTAGAACAACATTGCAGTACGAATTGAATGATAAAATTGTGTTGCAACCAGGTATTGATATTAATAGAGAGCAAGCCAATGGAGTTAGAATTTTAAATAATCCTGTTATTGAGGATTATGCAGCATTTGTATCTGCCGAAATAAAACCAACCACAAAAATATTTATTAGGCCTGGCGTACGCTTTATAAAAAATAGTGTATACAATGCTCCGCCAGTAATTCCATCTATAAATACAAAATTTATTTTAAGTAATACTATAGATGTAAAAGCAGCGTATGCTTATGGTTTTCGTTCGCCAGCATTAAGAGAATTGTATTTTAATTTTGTAGATGCTAACCATAATATTGTGGGTAATCCAAATTTAAAAGCAGAAAATTCTAACAGTTTTAACGCATCTATAAATTATACTGCTTCGCCAAAAAGTAAGTATAAGTACACCGCCTCATTAAGTAGTTTTTATAACGAATTTAATAATCAAATTGATTTTGCTTTAGCATCATCTTCATCTAACCAGTATACCTATTTTAACGTAAACAAGGCAAAAACAATTGGTATTATGGTAGATAATAAAATTACCTACAAAAATATAGAAGCTTCGGTGGGCATAGGTTACATAGCATACAATGGCAAACTATACGATGAAAAGAATTACATAAAGGAAAGCGATAAAGATTTTTTATGGACACCAGAAGTTAGTACAAACATTAGTTACAGTGCAAATAGTATAAAAACTAAATTCAATCTCTTTTATAAATATGTTGGTAAAAAACAACAGTTTGTAACAGGTAAAAATGCTAGTAATAAAGAAGTATTATTAATTACTGAAGCAAACAATTATAACCTTGCCGATTTTACAACTTACACTACACTAAATAAATTTATTAGCATAAGTGCTGGAGCAAAAAATTTATTTAATATAACTGATGTAAATAGATCGGTTGTAAATAGTAGCAGCATACATAACACAGGCAATTCAATTGCCATTGGGTATGGCCGGTCGTATTTTTTAGGCCTAGTATTTAATTGGAATAATTAGTTTAATCAATTTAGAAAATAACAAAATGAAAAATATAAAATACATAAACGCTTTAGTTATACTTAGCATAAGTTTTATTTCTTGTAAAAAAGATGTTGACCCAATATTTATTTTACCCCCATCTTCTGGTGCCGAAATAACATTAAACGGTATTGCAACAAACGAGGCTGGAAGTGCCGCAGGTAATAGTGTATACGTAGATTTATCTGCCAATGCACAAACTTCGGTTAAGCGTAATAGCTGGGATATAGGTTTTTATTGTAGAGATAAGTACAGAGTGGTGCTAAACAATACCGCAAGTGCTGCCGTAAAAGTATTAAGCAAAAATAATTTAGCAGATGTAAATGCAACAGATACCATTGGCTTAACATTGGCCACTAGCCAAACCAATCCATTGCCAGAGCAATTGCCCTATTTTGATAATGCCGCTGGAGATTTAACCAAAACTGCCATACCAGAAATTGTGGTCAATGATGCAGATAATAAAGTAATAATTTTAAACCGTGGCACAGGTGGTGGTATTGCAGCAAGACCATGGATAAAATTAAAAATAGTACGTAATGCTACAGGCGGCTACACAATACAATATGCAGGCATTCAAGAAACTACTTTTAAAACAGTGCAAATAGCAAAAGATGCTATTTACAATTTCAAATGTTTTTCGTTTGATAACGGAGTAATAGATGCCCAACCAGAAAAAGAAAAATGGGATTTTGTTTGGAGTTATTCTGTTTTTGAAACCAACTTTGGTGCTGGGCCAGTGCCTTATAATTTTTCCGATTTAATTGCTATAAATTATTTAGCTGGTGTAACGGTAGCATCAAAAATATACAGTAATGCTACATTGGCAAATGAAGCTTACACAAATTTTAATAAAGATAGCGTTGCTACTATTTCTTTACTAAATAATAGATGGGCAATAGGTAGTGGTTGGCGTAGTACACAACCTTCTACTGGTGCAAGGTTCGATCGTTTTTATGTACTAAAAGATGCTAATAATAATTACTATAAATTAAAGTGTTTGGATATGGGTATTAATGATGGTGGAGTAAGAGGGAAACCTAAATTTAAATATGCTTTAGTAAAATAGATTTTACAACATTTTTTCTTTTTGCGTAAATGCAATTACCAAAACCGTAATAGCATTTTTCATCTATTTCATTTGCTTTGCATAAAAAATAATAGATGAAAAAAATAGTAATAACAGTTTGCTTTTTAGCAACTTTAATAGTTAATGCACAACAAAAAAAAGATGTAGAAAGTATTAAAAAATTTTGCGGTTGTTTTACCATAGATTTTAAATATGCCGAAACATTTGTAACCGACACCAACTACAAAATTGTAAAACCATATATTACCAAAGCTACAGAGTGGACGGAGGTTGTAGAAGAAACCGATAACAAAATTGTGCTACAACATTTATTACAAATAAATGATAGCACCATTATAAAACATTGGAGAGAAGATTGGACGTATCAAAATACAGAGCTGTTTAATTACCAACATTCGTTTAAATGGAAAAAAAATAGAGCAACCTCAACTACTGTAAAAGGACAATGGAGCCAAATGGTTTTTGAAGTAGATGATGCTCCACGTTTTATGGGTACTGCTACTTGGATTTATGCAGATGGTAAAGCTTATTGGCAAAACACAACCGATGCTCCGCTACCTCGTAGAGAGTACACTAAACGTAGCGATTACAATGTTTTAAACCGTACAAATATTTATTGGTTAAGTAAAGATGGATGGATACATGAGCAAGACAACAAAAAAATTATTCGTAAAGATGGTATTGCAGATAGTTTATTGGTAATGGAAAAAGGATACAACATTTATAAAAAAGTAGATAATGAAAAATGTGTAGCTGCAAAAAATTGGTGGCAGGTCAACAAAGAAAAATACGTTGCAGTAAGAAAAGAATGGGATAAAAAACTGGCAACATCTACCGAAATAAAATTATAAAAAATAATTAAAGGCATTCTTTTTGAGAATGCCTTTTTGTGCTTGTGAAACCAAAACCGTAATTTTTCTTTGGGATGTTGTGTTTATAACTTTAAATAGATATTGACTTAAAAACGAGACCCAGAAATTTAAAAAATGACGGAAGTAAGACTACCCCCGTCTTTACCCTAATAAAACCCTAAACCAGCAAAAATTTTAATTATTTTTAGTTAATTATTTCTATTGTTATTGTCACTCATTTATTTGCGAATACTATGCCAAACCTTTATAAATGTGGATAAATAGCGCTATGAAAAACTACTATTGTACTTTTTACTAAAAACATTAAACAAAACTTGAAATTTTACTAAACCTTTCATCTTTTTTACTACACATTGGCTTGTTAAACTACTGTAGTATAAAAGCCGCTATTTTATTACCTTTGCCATCCTTTTAAAGGTGCTAGGCTTAGGCATTAGCTAATTTCAGTAATAATTATGGCATCAAAATATAAAGAATACAATCAGCTAAATTTACCAAGCATAAGTGAGGAAATTTTAGCTAAATGGAAACAAAATCAAGCATTTGAAAAAAGTGTGAGCCTACGTGAAGGTAATAAGCCTTTTGTATTTTACGAAGGCCCACCAAGTGCCAATGGCTTACCTGGCATTCATCATGTAATTAGTAGAACATTAAAAGATTTGGTGTGCCGCTACAAAACCATGCAAGGCTTTCAAGTAAAACGCAAAGGCGGTTGGGATACTCATGGCTTACCAGTTGAGTTAGGCGTAGAAAAAGAATTAGGTATCACTAAAGAAGATATTGGTAAAAAAATAAGTGTAGAAGAGTACAATCAAAAATGCAGAGAAGCCGTATTACGCTATAAAGATAAATGGGATGATATTACAGAGAAAAGTGGTTACTGGGTTGATTTAAATAATCCATACATCACTTTTGAAAATAATTATATTGAAAGCCTATGGTGGTGTTTAAGCAGTTTGTACAAAAAAGGTTATTTGTACGAAAGTGTAAGCATACAGCCATACAGCCCTGCTGCTGGTACTGGTTTAAGTAGCCATGAGCTTAACCAACCAGGTACGTATAAAGATGTTAAGGATACTAGTGCTACGGTGATGTTTAGAGTACTAGATAGCTATGCTAGACCTTTATTGGATGATTTAACTGCTGGAGAAAATCCTGAAGATTTGTTTTTACTTGCCTGGACTACTACTCCATGGACATTACCTTCAAACTTGGGATTAACTGTTGGAAAGGATATCGATTATGTAATTGTGAAAACTTTCAATCCATATACACACATTAAAATTAACGTAGTTTTAGCTGAAGCTTTATTACATAAATATTTTAAGCCAGAAGGTAAAGGAGTTGATTTGAATACATATAAAAATGGAGATAAAGTTATTCCTTGGGATATTATTAGCTGGGATAAAGGAGCAAATTTCAAGAATTATGAATACGAACAACTCCTACCATCCGAAGCTAACACTCTTGAAAAAATTCAAGAAATAACTCCTAAAGCAAAACCTTTCAGAGTGGTTTTAGATAGTGATGGTAACGAAAGAGGTTTTGTTACCACCGAAGATGGAACAGGTATTGTGCATACTTCACCAGCGTTTGGTGCAGATGATTACAAGGTTGGTAAAAAAAATAATTTAGGCATTTTAACTTTAGTTGATAAACAAGGAAAGTTTGTTGATGGAGTAGGAG
>JANNWD010000108.1:0-1738 GCA_031408315.1 Bacteroidota bacterium | reverse complement strand
AAATTGGTTTTCGATTTCTTCAAATACTTTTCAAAGTAGATGGGCACTTTGATTACCAAACCCTCTGCAGGATTATATTCTAGGTTTTTAAGTAATCCCTCAACTCCCCATTTATAGGTATTTGTTTTACTGTAGTGCATTCTATCAATTCCTTTCCAAAATATATTAAGTGGTTTAATGCTTCCTTGTCTTTTTTTAAGAGAATCAATAGAACGTTTACTTAACGCACTATCTTTTTGCAATTGAAAAAGACTGTCTTTTATTATGTAATCTTTTTTCTCTTCCTGCTCTAAAGGCACAGGGCGAATAGTGTCCCAATATTCCTTCGATTTTTTATTTACAGCAGTATCATACTTAATAATTATTTTATCGAAAAATTTTTTAGTGTATGATGGGTTAATGGAATAGTTAGAATATACATTTAAAAAATTACCAACGGCATCTATCCCAAATTGTTTAAAATTAAAATGTATCAATTGATTTTTTGCTCTCCAAATATCATTACCAATAGGCACATGAATTTGTGTAAGTTGCAGTGTGTCTAACAATTCCAATTGAGATGTTTTAGTAAGTGTTAAATCGAAACTGTGTATTCGCCAACTACCATCGCAAATATTGATTACGCCGCTAAAGCAAGGTTCATATTTTCTTCGTGGAATTACTTGTATGCTATGTACATCTTTTCCATCTTCATAAAACGTTCCTAAATATTTGTATTTATATAAGTTTAAAGCCCCGTCTGCAATTGGGCTCATAAAACCACGGGGATTAAATCGCTCCGTAAAAATGGTAACATTATTATTATACAAGCTTATAAACGATGGAAATGTAAAGCCAAAACCATTGCTACCACTCACTCTACTGCTGATTACTTCCATTTTAAATTTATCGGGTTGTTGGGTATATACTTTAGCAACTGATTCACTTAAATAAATAATCCCCTGTCCACTAGTATCTAATCCCATCTCCTGTCTATCGGCTTCTGGTATTTTTTTGCCCATTATTTTTTTAGGAAGGCTACGTAGTTTTAGTAAATCTTTGGTGTATAAATCGCAGCTAAATCCATTAACTTCATTGGCATGATAGCCTCTTTTTTTTATAGCATTACGTATAATAGCATAGGCTGGGTTTTCTCCGTTTGATTTAATTACCACTTCATTCATACTCAGCTTTTGTTCCGATAATATAAAAGCTAATTCCACATCATTTTTTTCAACCGTTACTTGCTTTTCTATTTTACCAAAACCCACATGTTGGCATACCAAATTATAAGTGCCTGCTGCCAAAGCAAATGAATACCTACCTCGGTTATTGGCACTTGCACCAAGCGATGTACCTTTTATAGTAATGGAAGAATAAGGCAACAAATCGCCTTTATCGGTAAACACTGTGCCGTATATTTTTTGGGCAGATGAGGTTGTAGTTATAAATAAAAAGGTAAAAAAAGGTAGAAATAATTTCATAAGAATTTTTGAGTTTTATTTAATTTTTTTAATAGGTGTTGATTGTTTTAAAATGGCTTTTGCATTTAAAGCAGATACTACTTTTTTTCCTGTTTTAGCTTCTAATTCTTTTAATGCAACTTTAGCAACATTGCCGCCTTGTTTGGCTACTTTTTTACTCTCTTCAAAATCTTTTGGATTAACAGCTTCCGAAATATCTTTTGTACTAGCTTCTGCCAACATATTTAAAATTAACTCTGTGTTGGTCATATTATCTCTAAGATTTTCTTTTTTTA
>JANNWD010000107.1:0-7090 GCA_031408315.1 Bacteroidota bacterium | reverse complement strand
AGTTCTTCTTAATGCATACAATAAACCATTTTGCAAATCGCCTATGGTATTGCTTACGTACAAATACACTTGCCCGTTACCAGCATCTTCTCCACAAATAATAACTGTTTTACCAGCATAAGCATCTTTTGGTAAAGGCACCGCATTTTCGCCACTAAACTTACCCAATGCAGGTAATACTCTTAATTGATCTTTAGGGTTTGCAGTAGCTATTGGGTCAATAGCATGTGTCATAGCGTTTACATTACTTTCGCCAGTCGTTAAAAATAGAGGTTTTGGAAAACCATGCTCCTCTGGCGTAGCCAAAGTTCCAGAGCATAAACGAAACATACCGCCATCGCTATCTACAATATAATCTCCCTTAATTGGGTTTAGTTTTTTATCCAAATATACTCTAGATACTGCCCAAGTATTTTCATGATTGGTTACCATAATGTAGCCACTACCATCAGGATTTTTTAAAAACCCTTGCCCATCGGGTGCACCACCAAATACAAAATTTGGAGAGTTTGCAATGCTATCATTACTGCTTATTAAAGTGTAAGCAGATACTCCTGAAAAATCAGGAAACATAGTTACAAACGATTCTGCTTTAGATCTGTTTTTAAACTCTGGTTGATCTGCAGTCGTCGTAGTAGTAGTAGTTTCGTTTTTGTTGCAAGCAGACAAAGCTATTACTGCAAATAACGAAACAGAGAGTAATTTTTTCATGTTATAATATTTTCACAAAAGTGGTTAGCTTATGTTATGTAAATATTAACAACATCTTATCTATATATTACCTAAATATTATGCCAATAAAAAAATGCTCCATTTTGGAGCATTTTTTTATTATAGTTATAGGAAATTTTAATTCCTACTATTTAACTTACTCAATAATCTTAATATTTCTAAATACAACCAAACAATAGTAACTAACAAACCAAAAGCCCCATACCACTCCATGTACTTTGGTGCACCTAAGGCAGCACCTTGTTCAATCATATCAAAATCTAAAATTAAATTAAGGGCAGCAAGGGCAACTACAAAAACCGAAAAGCCAATACCTAATAAAGAACCCTGAAATAAAAATGAAGGTACATTGGCTTTAAATCCCCAGCTAGCAATCATACAAACTAAATAAAAAATACCAATACCTACAGTAGCAGTAATTATAATTGCTTTAAATTTTTTGGTGGCTCTAATAACATTAAACTTGTATAGTAAATACATACCAGCTACTACCGAAAAGGTTAAACCAACAGCTTGAAAAACAATACCAGAATATCCTCCAGCATACCCACCTTGCCTACTAGATACTGCATATTCAAAATAAGCAGACACAGCACCCAAAAATAATCCCTCTAATAAGGCATAAGCAGGGGCTAAAAAAGGGCTCCATTCTTTTTTAAACATCAAAACTATTGCAATAACTAATCCTCCAATTGCCCCTGTAAGTACTAACGGCATTGCATTAGCACCATTTGCAGCTTCTTTCCAACTATAAAAAGCTGTAGCCATTGTCATCAAAAATAAAATCCCAAATTTTTGTAAAGTACCATTTATGGTCATTGCATTTTCATGCGTTACTACTCCATCTAAAATAGTATCTCTAAACCTTTTTTCGCTAAGGGCTGGGTTGCCCGATTTGAATAGTGACATTTTTGTAAATTTTTAATACTATAAAATTAAGTAATTTATCAAATACAAACCGTTAATTTTCCATAGCTCTAAACTTCTAAACTTCTAAACTCCCTAAACCCCCAGAAAACCTCAAACTTCTTATCTTTGTCGCCATGGACCAGTTGTTAAATCAAATTAAGGAAATTAAAGAACAAATACAGGCTACTGTAGAAAAAGATGCCGAAGCATTCAGAATAAAATATTTAGGTACAAAAGGGTTTGTAAAAGCCATTATGGCCGAAATGAAAAACGTGGCAGCCGAAAACAAAAAAGAAGCAGGGCAACAGTTAAATGAGTTTAAATTATTTGTAGAGGGGAAATACGAAGAATTATTATTAAATAGAATCACTCACTCACCACTCACAACTCAACACTCACTCGATTTAACACTACCTGGAGATGATTTACCAATTGGTAGCCGCCATCCAATAAGCCTTGTAAAAAATAAAATAATTTCTATTTTTCAACGCCTTGGTTTTGCTGTGGCAGAAGGCCCAGAGGTAGAAGACGACTTTCATAATTTTACCGCATTAAACCTGCCCGAAAATCATCCAGCAAGAGATATGCAGGATACTTTTTACATAGCACAAAATCCAGACTGGCTTTTACGTACACACACTAGCAGTGTACAGGTAAGAGAAATGCAAAAAGGAAAATTACCCATTCGTATTATTTGCCCAGGTAGAGTGTACAGAAACGAAACCATTAGCGCAAGAGCTCATTGCTTTTTTCATCAGGTAGAGGGGTTGTACATTGCCGAAAATGTAAGCTTTGCCGACCTTAAACAAACCCTTTATTTTTTTGTACAAGAAATGTTTGGTAAGGATGTAAAGGTTCGTTTTAGACCAAGCTATTTCCCATTTACCGAGCCAAGTGCTGAGATGGATATTAGCTGTTTAATATGTGGTGGAAGCGGTTGCAGCGTTTGTAAAAAAACAGGCTGGGTCGAAATTTTGGGTTGTGGTATGGTGCATCCCAATGTGTTAGACAATTGCGGTATTGATAGTAACAAATACACTGGCTTTGCTTTTGGTATGGGTATCGAAAGAATAACTATGCTTAAATATCAAATAAAAGATTTAAGATTATTTAGCGAAAACGATGTGAGGTTTTTGAAGCAGTTTACTAGTGCGGTTTAATTTTTTTTGGTTAACAAGCATCAGTATTTCATAGCATCATCCTTGCATAGCACTCTTGTGCTGCATACCAATTTGGAACTTTTATCGAAATATAGGATTAGGCAGAATAAACAAAAGTGCGTTTGTTGGCTGTGGCCTCTAATAAAAATTTCAGCCTTTTTATTAGAGGCCTTGATTTTTTTTGTTACTTTTTTTATCAAGAAAAAAAAGTAAAGAAAACAATTGCTATGCAGCATTATGTTTAACCCTAAAATACATAATCCTATTTTAAATATTTATAGAATATCTTTTTGTTTCGCCTACAAGTGGGAAAAATACACCTCAATCTTCCCCAAATAATATTTTTAGTTGTACCAAAATTTACACCTCTGTTCAATAAAAAACTATAAACTCCTAGGTATTAAGTAGTAATCTCATTATTTAATTTCTTTATTATTAATTTATACAACACATGGCATTATAATTGAAAATTAGTAAGTACTAAATATTAATTTTTATGCAACATAAAATTTTAAAAGGGGGCTTACTGTTTTTATTGATAGTTATATTATATGCTTGTTCGGCTTCAAAAGAAGCAAGAGGCTATAAAAAAACAATAAATGGTAATTGGATACTACAAACTATTACTACAGATGGAGTATCGGGTGTTATTAAGTTAACTGTTTTTAACGAAGCAAATTCCGACTGCTTTATTGGTAGCGAATGGAATTTTACAGCAAGCAATAGCTTAGGAAAATACACATTAGTTGATACAAAAAAAGAATGTACCACCTTAACCCGTTTTATTCGTTGGTCAATTTACGAACCAAAAGGCAGCGAAAAAATGTTTCAATTTAAGCGGTTAGATGATAAAAAAAATTCAATGGATAACGGCGATGGGTTTAGATTAAAAATAGTTGAACTTAACGACAACTCATTAAAATTAAAATCAGATATAATTTTTGAGGGTAAAGCCGCTTCTATTATTTACAATTTTGTACAAAAATAAAAAATAAAACATGAAAAAGATATTCCAAAAAGTAGTCATTGCTTGTTTTGCAATTGCACTTATTTTTAGTAGCTGTAAAACAGCTAGCAAAACACAAAAAGGTGTTGTAATTGGTACAGCAGGCGGTGCTGTAATTGGCGGAGTAATTGGTAATAACGTAGGCAAAGGCAATACTGTTTTAGGTGCTGTAATTGGTGGTGTAATTGGTGGTGTTGCTGGTGGTATTATTGGTAATAAAATGGATAGGCAAGCCGAAAAAATTAAAAATGAAATACCTGGTGCAGAAGTACAACGAGTAGGAGAAGGAATAGTGGTAACATTCAATGAAAACAATCCTGATGGATCAAAAATGGGTGTATTTTTTAAAACAAACGAATCAACTATTTCATCAAACTCAAAACTAGCATTAGATAAATTAGTAAAAGTGTTTAATGAATATCCAGAAACAACTATTTTAATAGAAGGACATACAGATAATGTTGGAACAGATAATTATAACCTTACCTTATCTAAAAAAAGGGCAACTGCCGTAGGCAATTATTTGCAAGTTAATAGTATTGTACCATCTAGGCTAACTATGAAAGGTTACGGAGAGCAGCAGCCCAAAGTGGCTAACGATACAGATGCCGACAAAGCACAAAATAGAAGAGTAGAGTTTGGAATAATTGCTAATGATAAAATGAAAACAGAGGCACAAAAAGAAGCAGCAAAAGGCTAAAACTATTTTATAATCTTAAATGCTTTATTATTCACAGTTGAGTAATAAAGCATTTTTGTTTTAATTTATCGCTAATGTTTTAAGTTTAGGAAGATGCAATATCTTTACTTTACTTAAGGAATGAAAATGATAATACAAACCATTTGCACAATAGGTGCTGGCACCATGGGTAGCGGCATTGCACAAGTATGTGCAACAAATGGTTTTTATACGTTGTTATTTGATATTAATAATGCGGTATTAGAAAAAGCAAAAATAGCTATCCAAAAAAATTTACAATACTTAGTTGATAAACAAAAAATTTCGGAAGAAGAAAAGAGCAATATTTTTCAACGAATAAAATTTGTAAACGATACCAACGATTGTATTGCCGATGTTTTTATAGAAGCCATTGTAGAAAAAGTAGAAGCCAAAGTTTCTATCTTTAATCAGCTAGCAGAGGTAAATCATGGAGAAGCTATTTTTGCCACAAACACATCTTCTTTATCTGTTTCTACCATACAAAAAAATATACAAAACCCTGCAAGGGTAGTGGGTATGCACTTTTTTAACCCAGCACCCTTAATGAAATTGGTAGAAGTGGTAAAAGGAGAACAAACAAGCGATGAAGCTGCACAAATAATTTATGATTTATGCAAACAATTAAATAAAACACCCGTATTGTGTAAAGATGCCCCAGGTTTTATTGTAAACCGGGTGGCAAGGCACTATTATTTAGAAGCGTTGAAATTGGTAGAGCATGGTGCAGCAACAATTGAAAATGTAGATGAACTAATGGAAGCTGCAGGTTTTAAAATGGGTCCATTTAAATTAATGGATTTAATTGGTATGGATATTAATTTAGCCGTAACTCAATCTTTATATGCAGCATTTAATAATGAAGAACGTTTTAAACCATCGCAATTACAAATAGATAAAGTTACGGCTAACGAATTGGGAAAGAAAACTGGGAATGGGTTTTATGGATATAATTGATAATTTACATTTATGGTTTTAGTAACAGGCGGCAGCGGCTTATTAGGCAAAGAATTAATTACACAATTACTACAACAAGGTAAACCCATAAAAGCACTGTACAACAAAACGCTGTTAGCAAATTTCAACAATAGTTTAATACAACAAATTCAATGTAATATTTTAGATGTAGTAGGTTTAGAAGAAGCTATGCAAGGCGTAGAGCAAGTTTATCATTGTGCTGCAATAGTTTCGTTTAATCCTAAACAAAAGCAGCAGCTATTTAAAATAAATATTGAGGGTACCGCTAATGTTGTAAACGCTGCACTAGGTGCTAATGTAAAAAAAATGGTGCATGTAAGTAGTGTAGCTGCTTTAGGAAGAATAAGAGAAGATAAACCGATTGATGAAACAATGAATTGGACACCAGAGACTAGCAATAGTGCTTACGGCCAAAGTAAATACCTTGCCGAAATGGAAGTATGGCGTGGCATTGCCGAAGGTTTAGATGCTGTAATGGTAAACCCCGTAATTATTTTAGGCAATGGAAATTGGAATGATAGTAGTACAAAATTTTTTAAAAATGTGTATAACGAATTTCCTTGGTATACAACAGGCAGCACTGGCTTTGTAGATGTAAAAGATGTGGCTAAAAGTATGATACAATTAATGCAAAGCAATATTACTGCACAGCGTTTTATTATAAGTGCCGAAAATAAAACCTACCAACAAGTATTTAATTTAATTGCAAATGCTTTTGATAAAAAACAGCCATCCAAAAAAGTAACCCCATTAATTGCAGCATTTGCTTGGAGGGTTGAGGCTATTAAAAGTTGGTTTACAAAAAGTGAACCTTTACTTACAAAAGAAACTACAAAAACAGCTTTAGTAAAAGTTACGTTTAATAATACTAAACTGCCAAAATATCTTCCCAATTTTATCTACAATAAATTAGAAGATACAATTGAAAGAGTATGTAGGGAATTGCAAAATAATCTGTGATAATTTGTGTAATCTGTGGCTTACTTCCCCATCACCTTCTCCCAAATTTGTGGTATTCTCTTTATCCAAATCAATTCTCTTTTTATCACACTGGCATCTTGTGCAGGCGTACCCCAATACGTTTTATTTCCTTCAATACTACTACTAACACCAGTACGACCAAGCAACACAGCATTTTCCCCAATGGTTAATGTTTTATTTACAATAACACCACCCCAAATAGTTACCCCATCTTTTATTACTACTACCCCAGCTACAATAACACCACTTGCAAATAGGCAATTTTTACCAATAATGGTATCATGTCCAATATGTATTTGATTATCGAACTTAGTGCCAGCACCAATTACAGTGTCATGGCTTACCCCTCTATCAATAGTGCACCCACTACCTATTTCTACATTATCTTCAATAATAACCCTACCGCAGCTAGGCATTTTTTTATACCATAATTCTCTATCTTTTTTAGTGTTGTAATAAAAAGCATCACTTCCTATTACAGTACCGGATTGAATGACCACATTGCTTCCTATTTGTGTATAATCATGAATGGTGACATTTGGATGAATCATGCAGCCTTCTCCAATGGTTACATGGTTTCCGATAAATGCACCCGGCATTATTAAA
>JANNWD010000106.1:0-2797 GCA_031408315.1 Bacteroidota bacterium | reverse complement strand
CATGAAAGCCCACCATAGGCAAGTTTCCCGCCATTACTACTCCTACCCTAATGGGTTTACTATTTTCATTGGGAACTTTATATTCAGTTGTCCAATTTTCCAGTTTTTCCTTTTGTAAAAACTCATTGACAATATTAAGAGCAGCCATTTCTATAAATTCAGGCACAAACCATGGATTGGCTCTGTTTGCATCTTCTTTAATACTTTGCCATTCGGTACTATTATTATTTATATATTTACCCAACGCAACTAATAAATCTATTCTTTGTTGTAAAGTCATTGTTCAACCTTATTTTTGCATTGCAAAAATACAAGGATTAAAACACCAATAAATTTAAAACAAAATGGCAATTAAAATAACCGACGAATGTATAAACTGCGGAGCCTGCGAACCGGAATGTCCAAACAATGCGATATATGAAGGTGGAGTTGAATGGTCAATGAGTGATGGCACTTCGCTCAAAGGCAGTTTTACCCTGCTTGATGGAACAGTAGTGAGTGCAGACCAACGTATGGCACCGGTAGCAGTTGATACTTATTATATTACCCCCAACAAATGCACAGAGTGCCAGGGTTTTCACGAAGAGCCACAATGTGCTGCAGTTTGCCCGGTTGACTGCTGTGTTCCTGACGAAATGTATAAGGAAACGGTGGAAGAACTATTGGCTAAGAAAGAGAAAATGCACTTGTGATTGGTTAACTAGTGTCATGTCACGCTTGAATTGACGGGTATAGTCTCAATAATTTTATTCTGGCGTCGTTGCAAGTAAATTGCCAGTTGATTTTGGCCTCCTTGTTGTTTCTATGGTTTTGCCACGCTTCTGCCTCCCTCTTCATTGTTTCAATGTCGCCTATTCTGCGGTTTAAGCATTGACCCATTATAACATTTAGTTCTATTTCGGCCATATTCAGCCAGCTGCCATGTTTGGGAGTATAGACAAACTCAAATCTATCCCATATTCTTTTGGCTTCCTTGGGTTCATACACTTCATAAAGAGCACCCGGTTTATGTGTTGCCAGATTGTCCATCACCAAGAGGATTTTAGGCGTGTCTTTATACCATTCGTCTGCTATACGCTTGATATGCTTCGCCCAATCTACTTTCGTCTTTTGCTCTGTAACTTCAACATATCTTTTGCCTGTTAGTGGCTCTGATGTCAAAAAAATATTTGCTACACCGCACCGTTCATATTCAAAATCTTCTTTGGCTGCTTGCCCCGGCATCATTGCTATGGCTGTCCGGGTTTCTTTTATTATTTGTTTAGGTGATTCATCCATACACACCACCGGACAATCTTTGTTGTACGGCCTTTTATACACATCAAGCACCCGCTCCATGTTTGCAACAAAATCGCCATTTTTCAAGGGAGGAATCACCCAGCCCTTCACTTTCCAAGGTTGTAATTCGTTTTTTTTAAAACCCGCCTTACCGTTTCATAAGAAATATCATCAACATACTCCAATTCAACCATCTTATCTGCAAGTAATCGTAATGACCATTTTGAAAAACCATCTGGAGCTTTACTACAAGCTAAAGCAACTAAATGAGCCTCCACATCGCCATCCGCTTTCTTTTCATATACCCTCGTAGTAGGACTGTTTTCCAATGCTGCTTCAAAACCCTCCTCTACAAATTTCTTTTTTACCCGGTCTATCGTCCTCATGCCAATTTTGAGCACTTTGGCGACTTCTTCATTATTGACCTTGTCCGCAAATGCTCCTTCATCGCAGTTCAACAAAATCAATGAATGGATTACTTTTTTCGACGTATGTGTCCCACCCTTAGTTATGGACAACAATTCATCCCTTTCTTTCTCTGTTAGAGTAACCTTGTACTTTACCATAGTTGTTTTGGATGGCAAAGATACAAAATTATACGTCATAGTATCAATGACATGACACTAGTTGGGTGAACACTGAATAGCCAGGGAAGTCCAAAACTAATGAGAACGCTCAAATTGAAAATGTTATTGTGTGAAAATTGGGATATACACAATAAAATAACTTTCCCATCGTTATAGTAAGGGAAAATGTCTTTTTGGGATACAGAAAAAGCCAATGAGGTTATGGTTGATTTAAACCTTGAAATTTAAACGGTTAAAAATACTGTCATGGGCAGCATCAAAAGAGTTGGATCTCCTAATTCTCAACTTAATTGTTCAGAATTTCAAGCCATTCTCGAAATGGAAAAACTTCGTTCGGAAGAACGAAGATGGAATAATATTCAAAAATTTGAAGAACGCAAATGGAAATTTCAAGTAGGCTTGACAGTTTTCTCTATAGTTTTATTTACTCTCAATATTATTCTCTTATTTACAATTACAATAAAGCAGCCCGATTTAAAAGGTATATATGCACATATTATGTTTGCAGTCCTACTGCCATTCTTGCGAATGTTGATAAAATCTTCCTCAAATTAAAATAATTTTTTTATAATAAAAGTCTTTATACTTTTGCATAAGCCGAAATAGGTCGCAACCGTTTATTTGCGGGTTAATTATCTCGTTTAACATAAAACTGGATAGTCTTTAATCGTTTGAGTTAAAAACTTTTTTGTATCAGTGATGTAAAAAAGAATTCAATTATTATTAGCACTATTAAATGTTTTAGAGATGGTTGTGAACAATTTCAATGGCAACAAAAATACATACAACATTATCATTGTTGTACAAGATAACGGGCAAAAACCTCAAAAGCCTGAACTTCAATCTTAT
Source organism: Bacteroidota bacterium (assembly GCA_031408315.1). GTDB lineage: Bacteria > Bacteroidota > Bacteroidia > Chitinophagales > Chitinophagaceae > Ferruginibacter. Next base: position 83 of record JANNWD010000106.1, on the reverse strand, counting down.
AAACAGTCACGGACAGATGAAAATAAACAAGTCAAGCATGATAGACTGCCTTGGTACAAATTTGTATGGGACATCGTTCAGTA
>JANNWD010000105.1:0-2228 GCA_031408315.1 Bacteroidota bacterium | reverse complement strand
CGGCACGGAAAAAGCTGGGCCAAAGTTGGCGGCTTCCTGCACCAGTGGGAAATCTTCAGCGGGCAAGGTTTGCAAAGTGAATTTGCTTTTGCCGCCTTTAAAAATCAATTTTGATTGCGATGATTCAAGCGACACCGTTTGATCGGTTGGCATGGTGCGCAGGATGTCGATCAATTTTCGCGCGCCGACCGTGGTCGAAAAATTACCGGCATCACCCTCGAGCGTGGCAGAGGTGCGAATTTGAATTTCAAGATCGCTCGTGGTCAGCTGCAAAACATCGCCTGTCTTGCGCAACAAGACGTTGGCCAAAATGGGCAAGGTATGACGCCGTTCAACGATGCCCGATACGGATTGCAGCAGCGCGAGCAGTTTGTCTTGTGTTGCCTTGAGTACGATCATGTTGTCAGCCTCTTTATCTCTTTGATTCAATTAAACAGATTAGTAGTAGTAGTAAGGGTACTGTTATTTTGTGGAAAACCGTATTTTCGCCTGAAAAATCAAGGGTTTAGCGGTTTGATAACTATGTGTGAAAGACTGCTTTACTGTAGGGTTGTTTGTGGGATAAGTTTCTAAATTGCGCTGCGTCTGTGCATAAGTCTGCACTTGTGCGGAATCTGTCCCCAACTTTATCCCCATGGTTTTTCTTAGTTTCGTGATTAGGTCTTGAATGATCATCATTTTCAACCAAAAATTCCTAAATTGATAGCAGCTTACGCAATATATTTAAGGGCTAGCGGCTGATTTGTCGTTAAAAATGGCTTGTTTGAGCTGATGGCCAGCTCGCTAGCCTTTAAGGGTTTGCTCGAGGACATGCAGTTGCTGATTGAGCTCGGTTTGTTGCTGGCGCTCAGCGCCAATCTTGCGAACAGCATGCAGCACGGTGGTGTGATCGCGTCCGCCAAAGAGCTCGCCGATTTCCGGCAGGCTCTTTTGGGTGAGCTCTTTGGCCAAATACATGGCGATCTGGCGCGGCCTGGCAATCGACGCCGGCCGCTTCTTGGAATACATGTCGGCGACCTTGATCTTGTAGAAATCAGCCACGGTCTTTTGAATGTTTTCCACGCCGATTTGGCGATTTTGGATGGAAAGCAGGTCGCGCAAAGCCTCGCGAGCTAAGGCAATCGATACTTCTTTTTGGTTAAACCGCGAATAAGCCAAGATTTTGCGCAAGGCGCCTTCGAGCTCGCGCACATTAGAGCGCACATTCTTAGCAACGAAGAAGGCCACCTCTTCAGGCATACAAGAGCCTTCAGAAATAGCTTTGTTGATCAGGATCGCCACCCGCATCTCCAGCTCAGGCGGCTCAATGGCCACCGACAAACCCGAATCAAAGCGAGAGACCAAACGCTCATGCATGTCTGTCAGACCCTTGGGATAGGTGTCCGAAGTCATCACGATGTGGCTCTTTTTGGCCAGCAAGGCCTCAAAGGCATTGAAAAATTCTTCTTGTGTCCGATCTTTATTGGCAAAGAACTGCACATCATCAATCAACAGCAAATCTAGCTGGTGATAACGCGATTTAAATTCATCAAATGTTTTGCGCTGGTAGGCGCGTACAACATCCGAGACAAACTGCTCCGCATGGATGTACAACACTTTGGCGCTTGGTTTGGTGGCCAACAATTGGTTGCCGACAGCATGCAACAAATGCGTTTTACCCAGACCGACCCCGCCATAAATAAACAAGGGGTTGTACAGACTGCCAAGGTTGTTTGAGATGTGCATGGCCGCAGCACGCGCCATGCGGTTGGCAGAGCCTTCGATCAATGTGTCAAAGCTCAGCGCTGTATTGATGCGCGATTTAAAGCCGCCCGAGGCCTCATCTTCAGTGAGCAAAGGCGTCGTTTGATGGGGTGCGAGCGCGCTGCCAGCAGTTTGCAAGAGGCTAGAAGAGGGCGAAAAACCAGACAAAGAGGAGCCGGCAGAGCTCGGCCTGGCTTGAGATTCACGCGGAGCCAGCGCTAACTCAAGAGAGATGCCTTGGCCTGTGGCCGCGCGGCATATGCGCTCAGCGCACACAGCAATCTTGCTGGCATATTGCGCGCGTACCCAATCGAGCTTGAAGCGATTGGCGACCAGCACCGTCAGCGTAGAAAGATCACCACTGACACTGGCCTGCAAGGGCTTGATCCAAGTGATGTATTGCTGCTCAGGTAGGTCTTGGGCCAATTGCGCTAGGCACATCGGCCAAAGCTGCGCCGCTTCCAGATCAATAGCACCCAGCTTAG
>JANNWD010000104.1:0-8406 GCA_031408315.1 Bacteroidota bacterium | reverse complement strand
CTACAAAAAGACGATGAAATATTAACCACCGATTTAGAATATGGTGCTTGTGATAGAACATGGAATTATTATTGCAAAAAAGTTGGAGCAAAATATGTTCGTCAGCCAATAACATTACCCATACCATCTAAAGAAGATTTAATACAAGAATTTTTTAATGGCTTAACCAGCAAAACAAAATTAATTTTTATAAGCCACCTTACTAGTAGCACAGGCTTACGCTTACCTGTAGAAGAAATTTGTGCCGTAGCCAAACAAAAAGGTATTTTAACTTTTGTAGATGGTGCACATGCACCTGGGCAATTGCCTTTAGATATTACTGCATTAGATGTTGATATTTATACAGGTGCTTGTCATAAATGGATGATGACACCAAAAGGAAGTTCGTTTTTATATGTTAAAAAAGAGCATCAACATTTGTTTGATCCTTTGGTGGTAAGTTGGGGTTACCAAAGTACGATACAATCACACTCACAGTTTTTAGACTATCATCAAATGCAGGGTACAAGAGACTTTTCGGCATTTTTATGCATACCCAATGCAATAGAATTTATGCAACAAAACAATTGGAGTGATGTAAGTAAACAAAGTAAACAAATAGTACAACAAAATGCTGCAAGGTTTTGTGCCTTGCTAAATACAAAACCAATTGCACCTGTAAATGATGATTTTATTTGGCAATTGTACAGCACTCCTATAAAAACTACAAAGCCTGTTGAGTTGCATAATTTTTTATTTGAAAAATACAAAATACAAGTGCCTGTAATGCGACATGGCAATAACATTTTTCTCCGTTATTCTATACAAGGTTTTAATACGCAAGATGATTTGGATAAATTGTATAATGCGGTGGAAGATATAATTAAAACGACTGCTTTTATTGAGGTGTAGTTATTTCAATAAAAGTTTTGCAAATTTTTTTACCTCATCAATTTCTGTAGCAGCTATTGCTTCGTTTTTAGCGTATTTGCTTTGCAAAAAAAGCACTCTTTTATGTTGAGGATATTTAGCTAAAATTTCCTTCAGCATCTTTCCTAAAACTTCGTCTTTTTCTGGTAAAGCTTTGGTAATAGTTGGCTTAGTTCTATCTCTAGTAATTTTCTTTAGAATAATAGCCTCTAGTGTAGCAATTTTTCCTTGGGCAATTTCTGGTGTTTTTTGGGCTTTATCTAACAGCCCTTCCATTTGCTTTTTGCTTAAGCCACCTCTTGTACAATATTGGTTGTACAAGCTATTAATAAAAGTAGATGTTGGATGTACCGCCTTCATCTTTGTAAGTATATCAAAAACAATATTTATATCTGCCATTAGGGTAAAGCTACAGAAAGAAATGGGTTAATATAAAAACCTCACAAATTTGTGAGGTTTTACGTTGTGGGCCCACCTGGGCTCGAACCAGGGACCCCCTGATTATGAGTCAGGTGCTCTAACCAGCTGAGCTATAGGCCCTTTCTTTTGCAAGAAAGATTTTATTTGAAATCTTATCTCTGGTTAAAATAAGATGTTTTTATCTTTTTAGGACTGCAAATATAATCAAACTCTTATTAAATTTAACGCTTCATTAAATTATTTGACGTTATTTTGCACCTTCAAAATTAGATATGAAGAAAATAGTACTTGCAGTATTTGCCCTTATTTGTGTTTCGGCTGCTTTTGCACAAGCAAAAAAAAGTTATAAAGAACTGGCAAACAAAGCTGGTGATCATTTAATGATTCAGTTTGCAACCGACCATTGGAGTGGTACTCCCGATAGCATTAGCAACAGAATGAAAAGCTTTGGTAGAGGGGCAAATATTTATGTAATGATGAATAAGCCATTTAAAAGCAACCCAAAACTTAGTATTGGTTACGGTATTGGTGTGGGCACAAGTAATATGTATTTTAAAAAATTGGCTGTTAATATCTCTGCAAATTCAAGCAAATTGCCTTTTACTAATTTAGATAGTTTGGATCATTATAAAAAATACAAGTTAACTACTGCGTATTTAGAAGTACCGTTGGAGTTTCGTTTTACTGCCAACCCAGACAATGAAAGAAAAAGCATAAAAGCCGCTATAGGTGTAAAAGTAGGTACGCTTTTAAATGTACACACTCGTGGAAAAACTTTAGTAAGCAAAACTGAAGCTGCTATTAATTCATCTACTTACAAAGAATCGAATAAAAAATTTTTTAACACCACCCGTTTGGCTATTACTGCAAGAGTAGGCTATGGCAATTTTTCGTTATTTGGTAGTTATCAAATCAATAGTTTATTTAAAGATGGTGTAGCTGCACAAATAAAACCTTTTCAAATTGGATTATGCTTAAGTGGTTTGTAAATCATTACCTCTCTTAAAATATTTTTATCCCAACTTTTATAGTTGGGATTTTTATTTGTAGCTGTTTTGCAATACACTAACTTTGTACCTCTTCTGATGTTATCGGAACCACAAAAATGAGCGACGAAATAAAACATGAGTGTGGGCTTGCCCTCATTCGTTTGCGTAAACCTTTTAGCTACTATCAACAACAATATGGCACAGTATTGTACGGCTTAAACAAGCTGTACCTGCTTATGGAAAAGCAACACAACCGAGGACAAGACGGTGCTGGTATTGCCGCAGTAAAATTAAATACAGAACCTGGTTATCCTTTTATGCATCGCTTACGTAGTTGTGCTAATCAGCCAATTGCCGATGTTTTTTCGCAAGTGGGTAAAGAAATTGCGGAGCTAGAAAAATATCAACCCGATATTAAAAACCATCCCGGTTTAATGAAGGGTCATTTAAATTATTTAGGCGAATTATTACTTGGGCATTTACGCTATGGCACTCAAGGAAAAAATAATGCAGATTTTTGCCATCCTTTTATAAAACGCCATACCATTCCATCAAGAAATTTAGCCCTTGCTGGAAATTTTAATTTAGTTAATACCGAGGAGCTTTTTGGGTTGGTAAATATTGACCCCGGTGAGTTTCAGCGCCAAAGCGATTTAGCTGCTATGATGGAAGTATTGCATCACTTTATTGTAAAAGCAGATGAAGCTTTTCCTGGAGAGTTAGATATTGCAAAAGTGTTAAAAAAAGCTGTTCCACTTTTTGATGGTGGGTTTAATTTTAGTGGATTATTAGGCAATGGCGATGCTTTTGTGATGAGAGATGCACATGGTATTCGTCCATCGTACTATTATATAAATGATGAAGTAATTGTTGGTGCTAGTGAACGAGCAGCCATTCGTACAACGTTTAACGTTGGCGAAAACGAAGTGCTAGAATTAATGCCTGGCAATGCACTTATTATAAAAGCTAATGGCAATTATAGTATTGAACAAATTGTAGAGCCTAAAGAAAGAAAGGCCTGTAGTTTTGAACGTATTTATTTTAGCCGTGGTAGCGATGAAAAAATTTATAGAGAACGTATTGCCCTTGGGTATAATTTAAGTCCTACTGTTTTAAAGGCAATTGACTACGATTTAAAAAATACTATTTTTAGTTTTATACCCAACACAGCCGTAACGGCTTTTTATGGTTTAATAAAAGGAGCAGAAGATTATCTTAAAAAAATAAAGATTGAGCGTATTTTAAGCTGGAATAAAGATTTTGATGAAGAGAAGTTGTCGGAAATGATAAATCGAAAAATACGAATTGAAAAAATTGCCATTAAAGATGTAAAACTACGAACGTTCATAACGGAGGACAGCAGCCGCAACGAAATGGTACAGCATGTATACGATATTACGTATGGCACCGTTCGTAAAAATGTAGATACATTAGTTGTTATTGATGATAGTATTGTACGTGGCACTACACTTAAAGAAAGTATTATAAGAATGTTATCGAGGTTGCAACCTAAAAAAATTATTGTAATATCTAGTGCACCACAAATACGCTATCCCGATTGTTATGGTATAGATATGAGTAAGCTTGGCGATTTTATTGCCTTTAAAGCTGCTATTGAATTACTAAAAGAAACCAAGCAAGAAAATATATTGGACGAAATGCTTTTAGAATGTGCTACTTTACAACGCAATAATCAATTACATACTAAAAACGTTGTACGTAAATTGTACAAGCCTTTTACGCTACAAGAAATATCAAACAAAATAGCACAAATTATTACACCAACTGATTTATTAATTCCGGTAGAAGTTATTTATCAGACTATTGAAACACTACACCAAAGCTGCCCTACTAACCTTGGCGATTGGTATTTTACTGGTAATTACCCAACACCTGGTGGAAACAGAGTTTGTAATAAAGCTTTTATGAATTACATGGAAGGGAAGAATGTTAGAGGGTATTAGATTTTTTTTCTACCGCCGATTTCCGTAATAACGCTGATGATTAAATTCTAAAATATTAATTATGGGATTTTTTAATTTTTTATTTAATAGAAAAAACGAAAATACAAATGCTCTTTTAAATGTTACAGTAGCACCAAATTTTATTTTGCCAAAAGCTTTTGCAGATAAATGGGATGAGATTGAAAAATCTGCTATTGATTATATAGAAATTAAAGCATTTCCCTCAAATGACATAAAGCAAACGGAAAGTAGTTTTGGAGCTGTACCATTTATACCCATGAATTTTGATTATCCTAAAGATGAAAATGGCGATCCAATGCTGCCTTTGGCCCAATTAAATTTTGCACAAATACCTTCACTAAAGGATTATCCTATAAAAGGCATTTTACAATTTTATATTGCCAATACCGATTGTTATGGATTAGATTTTGATAACCCATTTAACCAAAATAGCTTTAGAGTTGTATATATTGAAAGCCCAGAAAATTTAGATTTAGAATTCAATGTTGATTTTATTAACGAGTTATTAAAATCGGAGAATACCCCAATATTTAAACCTCATAAACTAACCTTTACCAAAAAGACTGAATACATTGGAATGAGTGATTACAGAAGTGAGCAACATTCATTTAGGATAGAACCTTTTTTAGAACAATTTAATGAGGATATTAGAAACAAACTTGAAACAGTTGCCTATGATACATTTAATACAAATGGTCATAAAGTTGGCGGATACGCTTATTTTACGCAAACCGACCCAAGAGAATATGAAAAAAAACTTAGAGAACATATTTTATTATTTCAAATAGATTCGGACGACGAAATAATGTGGGGAGATGTTGGCGTTGGAAATTTTTTTATTACAAGAGAAAACTTAATAAAAAAAGATTTTAGTAAGGTATTTTACAATTGGGATTGTTGTTAAGAATTTCTATAAAGTTTTATGCAATCTATAGCAGTTCTTTTTTATTTTTATCTTATGAAATCTTTATACATCATTCGCCATGCAAAAAGCAACCAAAGTTTTTTAGGAAACGATTTTGAACGACCACTAAATGATAGAGGACTAAGGGATGCACCAGAAATGGCAATACGTTTAAAAAATAGAGTGCCAAAAATTGATGCTTTTATTAGTAGCCCAGCAGTAAGAGCAAAAACTACCGCTTTTTTATTTGCAACAGAATATAATGTTTTAAGCAATCAGGTAGTTTTAGTTTCAGCTTTGTATCATGCCGATGTTGAAACATTTTATAAAACAATTTTGGCTTTGCCAGATAAACTAAATTCGGTGGCTTTTTTTTCTCACAACCCTGGTATTACTTATTTTGTAAATGATTGTAATTGTGGAGCAAGTATAGACAATATGCCAACTTGCGGTGTTTTTGCATTAACAATGAATACAAAAACATGGAAAGAGTTTGGTACTGCAAAAAAAGAGTTATTATTTTTTGATTATCCAAAAGCAATTTAAGATTATAATAAAAGCTTCATGTACACTACATCTTTATTAGGATTTTTGTAATACCCTTCAGTTTCAACAAAATTATATTTTTTGTAAAGCTGTATGGCCGGTTTTAATCTTTGTAATGTATCTAACCGTATTTCGGTATAGTTTAATTGATAGGCTAATGCAATGCATTCTTGTAATAACTTTTCGCCAATACCCAATTTTTGATATGGAAGTTGCACCCACATTCTTTTAAGTTCACAAATAGTTGAATCAATTTTACGAATAGCGGCACACCCAATAAAAACTTCATCAATTTTACACAAAAAAATTCCTCCAACATTATGTGCATACATAATAGGTAACTCTTCTAACTCTTTTGCAAAATTTTGAAAACATAAATCTATCTGCAACCAATTGGCATATTCTTCAAACAATTTAGCGGCAACTTTGTATTCTTTTTTTGTAGTTGCTAAAATATATTCAGGCATTTTTTGTAGTTGTTTTGGTAGATAAAAATACACCAGTAAAAATTAAGCCTGCCGCAATTATTTTATACTTATCTAGCTCTTCTCCTAAAAAAATATAAGCTATAATAGCTGCAAACACAGGCTGTGTATATATGTAAGCACCTGTAATACCAGCACCTAAGGTTTTTATTCCGTAAATATTAAATAAGTAAGCAAAGAATGTTCCTGTAATTACTACAAGTAAAATACAACTCCACTCCAACCATGTAAACAAAATAATATTAATTTGTGTAAGCTGATTTAATCCTAATGGCAACACCATAAAAAAGCCAATAGTAAAAACCCATCTAATTACATGTACTGGGTTATACTCTTGCATCAATGGCTTTACCAAAATAAAATATCCAGCATATACAATAGCATTTAATATAATTAATACATCGCCTAGTAAAATATCTTTTGCATTACCACTAGTATGTTTTGCAGTTATTAAAATTACTGCACCTGTTATACCCAATACTAGCCCAATCATTTTTGTAGCCGACAGTTGTTCTTTTAAAATATATACTGCCGCTAGAGAAATTAATATTGGTGTAATTAATAAAAGTAAAGCAGCATGAGTAGGCAGGGTAAGTGATAAGCCCTTAATAAAAAAGGTTTGATTTAATGCAATACCACAAATGGCACACAAAATAAATTTTACCCAATGTTCTTTCCGTATCGGGTATTTTTTATCGGCTGCAAAAATTAATAAACTCCAAAATAAAACTGCACTTATACCTACCCGTAAAACGTTAATGGCAAAGGGCTTTATAAAATTGTTTGTGGTAAGGTGTTTTACTGCACTAATATTTATTGCAAAAAATAAATTGGCTAGTAATATACCTATATGTGCTTTTTGTTTGGTTGTAAACAATAAATATTTTTTGTAAAGGTAAGTTACAAATAACATAAAATAAAAGGCGAAAAGACGGGAATATGATTATAACCATTCCCGAAAATGGAATAGAGATTTTTCTTATCGGATTGCCGCCTTGTCGGCAAAAAACATATAGTCAAAACAAAAAACGCCTCAAATTTTTTGAGGCGGTGTATTTACTAACCCAGTAAATATTTATTTTAGTGCATACTTTTAAGAAGCTTGCATTTCTTTTAACTTCTCTCTTATTTTGGCTTCAATTTCGTTAGATAATTCTGGATTATCAAGCATTAATTGCTTAACAGATTCTCTACCTTGTCCTAATTTATCGCTATTGTAACTAAACCAACTACCGCTTTTTTGTACAATACCTAACTCTACACCCATATCAATAATTTCGCCAGCTTTAGAAATTCCTAATCCGTAAATTATATCAAACTCTACTTGGCGAAAAGGTGGAGCTACTTTATTTTTTACCACTTTTACTTTTACATGGTTACCTACAGCCTCGTCGCCGTCTTTAATTTGTGTCATTCTTCTAATATCTAAACGTACACTAGCATAAAACTTTAAGGCGTTACCACCAGTTGTAGTTTCTGGGTTGCCAAACATTACACCAATTTTTTCTCTTAACTGATTAATGAAAATACAAACCGTATTTGTTTTATGAATAGTTGCTGTTAATTTACGCAAAGCCTGGCTCATTAATCTTGCTTGTAAGCCCATTTTGCTATCACCCATTTCGCCTTCTAATTCGCCTTTTGGCACTAATGCTGCAACTGAATCTATCACAACAACATCTAAAGCACCAGATAAAATTAAACGATCGGCTATTTCCAAAGCTTGTTCACCATAATCTGGTTGGGAGATTAATAAATTATCAATATCTACTCCTAAGCGTTGTGCATATACACTATCAAAAGCATGTTCTGCATCTATAAATGCACACATACCACCTTTTTTCTGTGCCTCTGCAATTACATGAATAGCCAACGTTGTTTTACCACTACTTTCTGGACCATAAATTTCAATTACTCTTCCTTTCGGTAATCCACCAATACCTAATGCACTATCCAAACCTATTGATCCTGTTGAAATAACCTCAATTTGCATATCGGTTTTTTCATTCATCATCATTACCGAACCTTTACCAAAGTCTTTATCGATTTTATCCATCGTTAACTTTAGTGCTTTTAATTTTTCTGCGTTGCTCATGTGTTTTGTTTTTTTAAGTGATGTATCTAATTTTTGCGTTGTAAATATATTGTTGATACCAAAGATAATAACT
>JANNWD010000103.1:0-1522 GCA_031408315.1 Bacteroidota bacterium | reverse complement strand
GCGGGTTTTGCTTGTGAAAGAGCAGCATCCAACGGGCGAGAATCCCACCACCACGGGAGACAATCCCCGTCAACCGAATGCGGACTAGTTGTAAGTGATCGATCAAAATACCTGCGAGGATAGTTTGATAGTCAACACCTTGTTGGGCGTGCTTTTCGATGATGTGCAAGAAGTCGTCGGGGGTCAGATTTTCGACACTACCATGAACGCTTTCGAGTGCTTGGTAAATTGGCACAGTTCCAATTGGCACAGTGGAGTTCTTGATGATTTCCATCCGAATTTCATCGAGATTACCGCCACCAGTTGACAGATCCATGACGGTATCTGCACCATACTTGATTGCCAGAATTAGTTTGTCAACTTCTTCTTTCATGTCCGAAAAAGTTGGAGACGCGCCAATATTGGCATTCACTTTACAGCGAGAATTGATCCCGATCGCCATTGGCTCCAAGTTCGGGTGATTGGTATTTGCAGGGATGATCATCCGTCCACGGGCAACTTCCGATCGAATCAGTTCTACCGAAAGATTCTCGCGCTTGGCAACGTAGTCCATCTCTTCAGTCACTACGCCTTTGCGGGCATAGTGCATCTGAGAGACATTTTCTTGTCCGCTACGTTTCGCAATCCATTCAGTCCGCATAGTCAATTTCCTCTCATAAACAGCTTCCCTCCGCTGGCATTACCCAGGCTCAGGTGCCAAGGGTATGTTCTCAGCCTGACCAAATATTTTCAAATTTAGTCGGGCACCCCTAGCTATGGCTATAGATTCTAACAGTTTGGGTCATCCGTTGCTACCAAATTCGACGAATTTAAACGTGACATCCGCAGGTTCCAATTTCGATCGGTCAGAAAATCCAGATCGAATCTTAAAAAAAGTATTGTATTTAACCAAATCTGATTCTCTCGACTAATATTTCCACTAAGATAAAGATAAGTAAAGTTAATCAGTAAGATAACGGGGATCGTAGTAATGGCGGAGCGAGCAATCTGGAACGAAGCGCGAGAAATGGCAACGTATCATCCAGGTCAAAAAGTAGAACTCAAACATATGCCTGGAGTGACTGATACAGTCATCGCCTACGATCCGATGATGGTACCGCCGATCACCCTCGCTAGCGATCCCCAGCCTCGCTACCCTGAAGAGCTGATCCTAGTTTCCCAACCAGCAATTACCTTGAGTTGGCTACAGCCTTGGTCCAAATCTAATCGTCGGACAGCAGTGTCCAAAACTCGCCAACCGATCGAAGCGTAAAATACAATTGCGAATTGTAACGCGGCTATCCCTGAGAGGGGTGCTCTTCTGCAATACTGATAACTTGATAAAAGAACATATGTTGGGAGAGCTGTCTCATGCGGGATGCTGTAACAAATCTTATAAAAACTTACGATCTCACGGGCCGTTATTTGGACCGGAACGCGATCGATAGCTTAAAATCCTATTTTGAGACTGGTGCAGCAAGAATTGCTGCTGCGGGAGTGATCAATGCCAATGCAGCCGCGATCGTCAAAAAAACCAGCTTAC
>JANNWD010000102.1:0-28189 GCA_031408315.1 Bacteroidota bacterium | reverse complement strand
CATTGGCAATACGTGGTGTGCCACGGCTACGTCCAGCAATTTCGGCAGCGGCATCGCTAGTAATTTTTGTACCTAATATTTTTGCACTTCGTAATAAAATATTTTTTAGTGTTATGGCATCGTAATATTCTAATCTGCTTTTTATACCAAATCGGCTTAGCAATGGTGCAGTTAATAAACCACTTCTTGTAGTTGCACCAATTAGTGTAAAAGGATTTAAATTTAATTGTACACTTCTTGCATTTGGACCGCTATCAATCATAATATCAATACGGTAATCTTCCATAGCGGCATACAAATACTCTTCCACTACTGTGCTTAGGCGATGTATTTCATCTATAAATAATACATCGTTTGCTTCTAAATTGGTTAACAAGCCTGCTAGGTCGCCGGGCTTTTCAATTACAGGGCCGCTGGTTTCTTTAATATTTACCCCAAGTTCGTTGGCTACAATTCTACTTAAGGTTGTTTTGCCCAAGCCTGGTGGACCATGAAACAAAATATGATCCAAAGCTTCTCCACGTAATTTAGCAGCTTTTATAAAAATGGTAATGTTTTCAATAATTTGTAATTGCCCACTAAAATCGTCAATGGCAGCAGGGCGTATATTATTTTCAAAAGCGGCATCGGCTGCTGTTAAGTTTTCTTTATCGTTATTTAAATTGGGATTAGCCATTGTGTAAAATTAGTTTATTTAACTTTAGTAAAAGGGTTGACAACCTTTCTACACTATATTTATTTAGAAATAATAAATAAAGATTGCCAACCCTACTATAAATAATTTTACAACTATAAAAAACAAAATGCCCCGAAAAATTTCGGGGCATTTTCAATTAAAAAAAATGTATTTATAATTACTTAGCTTTTACGTTTACAGCTACTCTACGGTTTTGTGCTCTTCCTTCTGCTGTAGCATTATCAGCTAATGGCCATTCTCCACCATATCCTTTTGTACCTGTGATAGAAGCTGCACCTGCACCTAATTTCTTAACCATGTTTGCAACTACATCAGCTCTTTTTTGAGATAAGGTTACATTTTTAGCAGCATCACCAGTATTATCTGTATAACCACCAAATTTGAATTGTGCAGTTGGATAAGACTTTGCAATAGCTACCATGTTCTTCAATTGTGCCATTGATTCGTCAGTAATATCGCTACTACCTGTTTTAAAGTGTACGTTAGTAAACTCAAACCAGTTACCTTTTACAGTGTCAATTACAGCACCTTTATCATTTAAAAAGTTTACTAAACGATATTCTGTACTGTTTTTACCAACAGATAATTTACCACCATTGTTAGGTAAATCTATTGTTGCCATTTCACCAGCATCATACATAAATTCGCCAGAAATACTATCTAATTTACCAGCAGCAGTTACTACTGTATTTTTTACATCTGTTACTACATCACCAGTTTTTACTTTTAAAGTATCGGCTCCTACAACAACAGTGTCTTCTACTTTTTTACCACAACCATCTTTAGTAAAATACCAAACACCTGCACCTAAAGCAGCTAAAAGTAATAATGGCAATAAAAATTTCATTGCACCACCCGTTTTTTCTTCAACAACTTCATTTGCATAGTTAGTAGCTGTTGCTTTTGCATGGCTAACAGTTTCTGTTGCTTTATTGCTAAAGCCACCTAATATACTACTTAAGTTTAAACCTGCTGGCATAGCTGAGGCAATACTCGATTTTTGACTGCTTAATAAGGAAGCAATACCACTAGCACCCATATTGCTACTTGCAGCATGCTTACCTAGCATACCCAATACCATTGGAGCCGCCATGCTTAATAACGAACTTGAGGTTGATGATTTAACACCAGCAAAGTTTGAAATAAGGCTAATTAATCCATTAGTTTTATCTCCAAACAAGCCACTTAATAAACCAGCACCTTTATTTAATAAACTACTGCTATCGTTACCAAAAAAGCCACCTAAGTTGCCTAAAAGGCCACTATTATGTTGCTCAGAAGCAGCATTAGCAATCATATTGGCACCATCATTATTAGATGATTTATCGATTAATCCACCTAATACCGATGGTAAAATTCCACCTAAGGCTTTGGTTACTCCGCTTTCGCTTTCGCCTAAAAAAGAACTGGCTTTTCCTACTAATTCGTTAGTGAAAAGGCCTTTTGCAGCATCTAAAAGATTGAATGACATGTTTAATTGGTTTTAATTTTTAATATTGCAGATTAAGATATGTTGCACCTCAATTTGGTTGCATGAGGGTAAAGTTAATTCCTGAAAAGCCAAATTGCAAGTTTTATGTACTTTTTACACAAATAAATTATTGTTAAGTTAAGCAGCTACCTTTTATATTGACATTTCGCCATTAATCAAAAGAAAATGCAATACCCATTAAAATGTAGAGTAAATTTGATTTACAATGAATAAGACAAATATTAGATATTGGTTGTGCCAAATTTTGGGCTGGGGATTATGGGGATTAATTATCACCTACTTTAATTTAGTTGTTTTTGGCGAACGTTTTGATGAATTGGGCGGAAAAAAAGAATTTTTGATAAGTTTGGGTATGTTGCTTGTAATTGCCATTTTAGCAACACATCTTTTACGAACAATTATAAAAAAAACCAACTGGCTTAAATTCTCTTTCAATTCTATTATTGTTTTTTTTATAATATGTACAACATTAACTGCATTGCTTGTTTACTATGGCGGAAATGCAATAGAACATAATACTCCATATTCGTACGATAATTATATTTATGGGAAAAGACTAGAGAAAGCAAAAACAATTGAAGAAACTGCAGGGTTAAGTAAAACAACCTATTATTTATCGCCACTAAAAGATTCCCTAAGCCTACAAACCATTGCACAAATAAAAAAACAAACTGGTTGGCAAAGAAATGCTAAAGGCGAATGGAAATACGATGATAAAACTGAACTGTATGGCATTTATCAAAACATTATTTTAATTGGCATTTGGTTGCTCATTTATATTGTTTACCACTATGTAGAAAAAAATAGAAAAGACCAAGTAGACAGATTAAAATTAGAAAGTAGTATTAAAGAGTTAGAATTAAAAACAATAAAATCTCATATTAACCCTCATTTTATTTTTAACTCGTTAAATAGTATTAGGGCTTTGGTAGATGAAAACCCTACAAGGGCAAGAACTGCTATTACTGAGCTTAGTAATATTTTACGCAGTAGCATGCAAGCCGAAAAAGCCGAAACGGTTACGTTGGAAAAAGAATTAAATATTGTAAAAGATTATTTGGCACTAGAACAAATGCGTTTTGAAGAACGATTAAAAATTGAATTAGATATTGATGAAGATACCCTTGATCAACAAGTGCCGCCAATGATGTTACAAACACTTGTAGAAAATGCCATAAAACATGGTATTAGCAAACAAATAAATGGTGGTACAGTAAAAGTAATTACAGATTTTAAAAATGATAATTTAGAATTGTCTGTACAAAATACAGGGCAATTAAATGGCAAAATAAATAGCGATGGCTTTGGTATAAAAAGTACTGAGGATAGATTGAATTTAATGTATCAAGGCAAAGCATCATTTAGCATAAAAAATTTAAATAGCAGCATGGTAGAATCTAAAGTTACCATGCCAGTAATTGTATAAAATAAAAATAAATAATTGATGCAAAAAAAGGTATTACTTATTGATGATGAAAGATTAGCTCGTAATGAGTTAAAAAAATTATTACAAGATTTTCCAGAAATTGAAGTTATAGGCGAAGCTGCTAATGCTGCCGAAGGTATTGAAAAAATAGAAAGCCTTAACCCAGATTTAATTTTTTTAGATATTCAAATGCCCGGTAAAACAGGCTTTGATATGTTGGCGGAATTAGATATTGCCCCTCATGTAATTTTTACTACCGCTTACGACGAATACGCATTAAAAGCTTTTGAAGTAAATGCGTTGGACTATTTAATGAAACCTATAGAACCCAAACGCTTGGCCGATGCTATACAGAAATTACAATTAGCCGAAGAAAAAGAAATAGCAGCTTCCTTAGCTGGTATTAATAGAGGTACATTAACTGAAGCTGATCAAGTTTTTGTAAAAGATGGTGAACGTTGTTGGTTTGTAAAATTAGGAGAGGTTCGTTTGTTTGAAAGCGTTGGTAATTATGCCAAAGTATTTTTTGGTACTAATAAACCATTAATATTAAAATCGCTTAATGCATTAGAAGAGCGTTTAGATGAACGGGTATTTTTTAGAGCTAATAGAAAACATATTGTAAACCTCCGTATGATAGAAAAAATTGAGCCTTACTTTAACGGCGGATTATTACTTGATTTACAAGGTGGCGAAAAAGTAGAAGTAAGCAGAAGGCAAGCGGTAAAGTTTAAAGAAATGATGAGTCTTTAGCAGTTTGGAGTATTCAGATGGCAGTTGACAAAAACTCAACATCTTTCCCCCTTTGAGGCATGTTTATTTTTAATAGGTTGGTTATAAAATAAAAAAAATGAAAAAGATATTTTTAGTATTAATTGCAGGCCTTTTTAGCCTTTTTACTTTTGCACAAAAAATAGATAAAATAATAAACGCTACCGAGGTAGAACGTATTGAAAAAATTTTAAGTGCCGATGATATGCTAGGCCGTAAACCATTTACACCTGGTATTGATAAAGCGGCTGATTTTATTGCAGCAGAATTTACAAAAAGCAATCTTAGTTTTTTAAATAATGCCACTACTTATTTTCAAGAGTTTAGTTTAATAAAACCAAAGCTTAACAATATAGAGGGTATTATTGATGGAGATACATTAAAAGAAAGTAATTTTTTTGCTAACACTACACAAACAGCGCTTCACTTACATGGTGCTAATGGTT
Source organism: Bacteroidota bacterium (assembly GCA_031408315.1). Classification (GTDB taxonomy): domain Bacteria; phylum Bacteroidota; class Bacteroidia; order Chitinophagales; family Chitinophagaceae; genus Ferruginibacter. The sequence continues at coordinate 23,357 of JANNWD010000102.1, read as the reverse complement.
ATGAAATAATTGAACTAAAAAAAGATGACGATTTTTTTAAAAAAGTTTTTGCCCTAATGGATGAAAATAAAAATAGTTTAGTTTTGGTAGATAAGGTACACACCGATAAATTTAAACGGCTTAAAAGTTTTGGATACCGTCAAAAATTTTTATCTTCTACCTCTCAAATTTTTTATTTAACAGAGAACAAAACGGTTACTGATGTGCATGTAAATGTGCAATACAACAATACTGTACAAAAATTAAAAAATGTTGTAGCTGTAATTCCAGGTAAAAGCAAAAAAGAGGAGTATGTAGTTTTTAGTGGGCATTATGATCATTTGGGTGTAACCAAACCTAACAAAGCTGGCGATAGTATTTACAATGGTGCAAACGACGATGCTGCTGGCACAACAGCCGTAATGATGTTAGCAAAATATTTTGCAGCACAAAAAAACAACGAACGTACCTTGATTTTTGCAGCCTTTACTGCCGAGGAAATTGGTGGTTATGGCAGTCAGTATTTTAGTAAACAACTTAACCCAGATAAAGTGGTGGCAATGTTTAATATTGAAATGATTGGCACCGAAAGTAAATGGGGTACAAATAGTGCTTACATTACTGGCTACGAAAAAAGCGATATGGGTAAAATATTACAAGCCAACCTTAGTGGCAGTAAATTTAAATTTGAGCCCGACCCTTACCCAAAGCAAAATTTATTTTACCGAAGCGATAATGCAACGCTTGCAGCCTTAGGCGTACCAGCCCACACTATTAGCACAAGTAAAATGGAAGAAGCTCCAAACAACGAACCTAATTACCACAAAGTAAGCGATGAAATTGGCACTTTAGATATGAAAAATATGGCCGAAATTATTAAAGCCATTGCCATTAGTAGTGCTACAATTGTAAGTGGTAAGGATACACCTAGTAGAGTGGAGAAACCTAAGGAGTAAGTTTTTTACACAATAATAAAATGTGGGATTATTTAAATTACAAGTAACTTCAATTAAATTATATTTATTATGAGTGAAAACAAAAAATTTGGTGTGTGGATGGATACCATCAATGCAACCGTAGTTGGAAATAATGATGCCGATGAATTATTTATTGTAGCCCACGTAAAAGGAGAAAAAGCTACACACAACTCTAGCGAAAAAAACCAACACAATGATGAAAGAGCATTACTTACAAAATATTTTAAGGAAATAGCTAAGCATATCCAAAATGCTACCCACTTACATGCAACAGGTACTGGGCAAGTGCAAGAGCAGTTTATAAAATATTTAGCTGAAACACCCCAGTTTAAAAATGTAAAAACAGAAGACAATACCGCTAATAAAATGAGTGATGAAAATTTGCTGAAGTTTTTTAGTGATAAAATAAAGTAATAGAATGCTTCCTGTATGCCACCAAATAAGGCAAGGGAGTTTTGTTTTTTAAAAACAAAGACAATATTTTTTTCTATTTTATTTGCAAAATAAATTTATACTATTATCTTGTTTATCTAAACTTAAAAACATGATAAAAAAGATTGGTTCTTTTGTTGCCATTTTAGGCATATTAGCAATTGCATTCGGCTTTTTTGATAGAGTACCTAAACTTTTAATGTGGATGTACCAATGGGGTGAGGGTGCAGCATGGGCTATTAAAATTGGCTTGGTTGTAATCGGTAGTGCAATGTATTTTTTGGGTGGTAAGCAAGAGCAAGAAAATAAAAGCTAATTTTTGATTTAGCTTATTTCAATAGGCAGTGGTATATAACTACTGCCTATTTTATTGATAAATACTTACTTTTTAGTTTTAGACTCCTTAAAAACGAGTAAGAGCGATGCCTTTCTGCTTATTCTTTCTCTTTTTCAAAATTATCAAAGTATGTAAAGTCTTTTGTTATAAGGTCTTTTTCAATTGTTAAAATAGTACAAATTGGCAATTTAAATTTTACTTTATCTGGCCCTGTACCACTCGATACAAATTCTACAATTATAGTATTATCACCGGATGGATATATTTGAATAACTTGATCGTTTAAATCAGGGAAAATCTTTGCTAATTCGGTGTATTTTTCTATGGTTTGTTGCCTAGTCTGTTTTACAATTCCTTGCCCTAAAGACGGATCTTTAAAGTCCGTTGTTTCGGCATACATATTTGCCATTTTAACAAAGTCGTGGTTATTGAAATGCTCAAAATATTGTTTAACCAATTTTTCATTTTCTGTTGTAGATATAGTTTTTTGTTTTTGGTTATTACAAGAAATTAAGGCAAAAGCTATAATAAAAATTGATATTATTTTTTTCATTTCTTTCTTTTTAGTGTTAAAACTAAACAATATTTTTAATTATTTTAATTACTTAACTTTTTTCCTTTGTAGCCTCAATCCCAAATTGTATTGCCGCTTTAAGCACATCAATATCTATATCTTTCAGTGTTTTAAATTTAATGCAATACACTGTTACACTAGCCTTACCTATTTTTTTCCCAAATGTTTGAGTCAGGTAAGTTTTATCCTCAATACCCATAATATAAACTGATATTCCTGTTGTATTTGCACTTAAGCCAATTTGATAAAACTCTCTTGTTGTTCCATCAGCATAATTTAGTTTGTACAATCCATATCCAATATTAGGGTTAGAAACAATTTTATTTTCATTGTCTTTACCATCCAAAAACCATAGTTTACATGCTGGCATTAATTGCAGAATGTTGTGGTGCAAGGCTTGCATTTCACTTTGTTTTGGTTGTGGTTGGCTAGTTATATATTTTTTTATTTGTTCTTGTACGTTCATATAAAATAATTGATACTTACTCTGCTTATTTTTTTTGACAGATTTTTAAAAACAAAAATTATTTTTTCGATAATGTTGCCAATAATTCTTCTAAGCTTTTCATTGTCATAGTAAATCCTTCTTTAAAGCCCATTTCAATCATCTTCTCCAAACGTTCAAGCGATTCATTGTAAATACTTACACTCACTTTTGTTATTCCGTTTTGTTCACTAAAATTCAAATCCCATTCACTACCTGGCAATTCAGGGTTTTCATCTGCATCTGCAAAAGCATTCAATAGTTTAAAATTGGTTTTTGGAGTAATGGAAGTATATTTTTGAACAGCCCAACGCTCCAACCCTTCAGGGCTTACCATAGCGTAAAATCTTCGTCCGCCAACTTCAAAATTCATAATTTTTGTTTTTGATGCCCAAGGTTTTGGAGCCCACCATTGATCCAAAATTTCTTGTTTGGTATAAGCATCCCATACTAGCGAAAGTTCGGCATCAAATTCTCTATTTATTGTTACCGTTTTGGTTGCTTTGTTAACGGTGAAATCAAATAATAAGTTACTCATTTTTTTGTTTTTTTATTGTTGATAATAGGTTATCTAATTGATTATATCTAGTTTCCCAAATTTTTCTAAATTGATTTAACCATTCGTCTATTTCTTTTATCTTATTTATTTCAAGTTGGTAATAAATTTCTCTGCCTTGCCGCTGTTGTTTTATAAGCTCACATTGGGCAAGTATTTTTAAATGTTTTGATACGGCTTGTCTGCTTGTATCAAAATGTGTTGCAAGTGCATTTGGCGTCATAGCTTGTAAGGCTATCAATGTAATAATTGCTCTACGAGTTGGGTCGGCTATTGCTTGAAAAATATCTCTTCTTATTTCCATCGTTTACTTATTTGCTACTATATGGTTGCAAATATAAATGCAATTATTAGGTTGCACAAAATTTTTTGCATTATTTTTTTGTTGAGATAAAAATGTTAGGAGTTTTTGCCTAGGCTTAGTCTTCGACCAGCCGGTAATTTTTTTGAGTATATTATAATGTATTGGCTTTATCGGCTGGTCGAAGACCAAGCCTAGGCGGTGCTGAGTGGCAAATAATGCTCCTCCGTACAAAAGTGCCGCAACCAAAGTTGATTAATGAAAAAATGCTGGTAACAAAACTATTCTCAAAATCCGTCAGGATTTTTTTTAAACCAAAACCGAATGCACACTATGCACCGCAGCTGCCATTTCCTTAATTAGGTTAGCATCTTTTTCTATGGCGTTGCCTACTACAATTACATCGGCACCGGCTTTGCAGTTTAGATAGGCTTTTTCGGGGTGGGTAATACCGCCACCAATTATTAAGGGTACATCTATACAACTGCTTACTTTTTGTATCATGCTTTCGGTAATGGGGCGTTTGGCTCCGCTGCCAGCATCCATGTATATTAGCTTCATACCTAGCATTTCGCCAGCCATGGCAGTACACATGGCTATTTCGTTTTTATCGGCTGGTAAGGGTGTTGCATTGCTTATGTAACTTACTGTGGTGGGTGCTCCACCGTCTATTACCATGTAGCCTGTGGGCATTATTTCTAAACCGCTTTGCTTTACTACGGGTGCACTTATTACATGCTGGCCAATTAATAAATCGGCATTGCGGCCACTTATTAGCGATAAATACAACAATGCATCTGCATATTTACTTACTTGATTGGGGCTGCCAGGGAAAAGTATTACGGGTATGTTGCAATGGCGTTTTATGTATTGCACACATTCATCTAAATAATTGCTAATAACAAGGCTACCGCCTACCAAAAAATAATCTACTTTGGCGGCTACGGCTAATTCTATTAACTGCTGCATGTTGGCATCGTTTACCTTATCGGGGTCTATTAATACCGCAAACGATTTTTTACCCTGCTGCTTTCGTTCTGTTAATGAATGATATATGCCGTTGTTCATTTACCTTATTTGATTAATGCAAAAATGTAACAAAAAAAGTTATTAGTAAAATATTAGACGGTATTTGTGGGAAAGAGGATGCAAATAGAGTTTTTTTACCACGAATTACACTAATAAACACTAATGTTACCACAGATGACACAAATTAGAACAGATTTATTTACGAAATAGGTTATAGTTTGTATTTAGCTATGTTTAATTCTTTATTTGTGAAAATTGGTGTAATCTGTGGCTACTAACTCTTTTCTGTAGTTTTATGGTGTAAATTTGGATTATGGACGTTAGTGGCGAAATATCGTTTAAAACTGCCCGTAGTGGTGGCAAAGGTGGGCAAAATGTAAACAAGGTAGAAACCATGGTGGAAGGCTATTGGCATATTGCTACCAGTAAATTGGTTACCGATGAGCAAAAAAGCCTTTTAGCCGAAAAACTCGTAAATAAAATAAACTCGGTGGGGTTTTTGCTTGTTAAAAGCCAAACCGATCGTACACAATTGGGCAATAAGCAGCAGGTGGTGCAAAAAATGAATCTATTAATAAATAAGGCATTAATAGTGCCTAAAAAACGTAAGCCTACTAAAATACCAAAGGGTGTTATTGAAAAAAGATTGGAGGGAAAGAAAAATAAATCGAGTGTTAAAGAAAATAGAAAAAAAGTAAAATTATAAAAATGCGTAAAATTTATATTGGAGTATTGTTTTGCATCATTGTGGTTGGCTTTATGCAATGTGAGCAAACAAACGATACACCTACTCCACAACAAGGCACTATAAGAATTAACTTTAAAAATACGGTAAAAGGCACTCCACTAGTTTTAAATACGGGTAGTTACACTAATGCTAATGGGCAAGCTTATACGGTTAGCAAATTTAAATATTATATTAGCAATGTGTTTGTTACCAATATTGATAAAAGTAGTGCCGAAAGTGGAAGTTATCATTTAATAGATCAGGCAAATGCAACATCGCAAAGTTTTAGTTTTGGGGCTAATGTAGAACAGTACAGCCATTTAAATTTTACTATTGGGGTTGATAGCATACGAAATGTAAGTGGTGCACAGACTGGAGCATTAGACCCATTGAACGATATGTTTTGGACATGGAGCACAGGTTATATTATGGCAAAGCTAGAAGGAAATTCTCCTGCAAGTACACAAGTAAATAATAAATTAGAGTATCATATTGGTGGCTTTAGTGGTGTAAATAGTGCGGTAAAAAAAGTATCGATAACATTGCCTATTACTGCACAAATGCTAAATGTACGTAGTAATAAAACAAGTGAAATTTTTATTGAGGCAGATATTGACAAATGGTTTAGTAACAATATAAATTTTACTACCGAAGCCGCTATAATGACGCCTGGCGTATTATCTAAAAAAATTGTAGATAACTATATTAACATGTTTACCATAACACAAGTTGTAAATAATTGAAGATAAAAATTACCATATCGCTTTTACTATTTGTAGCTATTAGTATACTATTATTAGATGGTTGTAAAAAAACCGATGCGTTAGTTTACAAGCCAACCTATTTAACATTTACAATTCCTAATGGTTGGCCACAACCTGCTACTAATATATTTGCAAATAATCCTTTAACCGAAGAGGGTTTTCAATTAGGCCGAAAATTATTTTATGATGGCAAGTTGAGTAAAGATGGGAATTTCCCTTGTGCTAGCTGCCACCAACAGTTTGCTGCTTTTGCTACATTCGATCATGATTTTAGCCATGGTTTTAACAACAGCTTTACTACTCGTAATGCTCTGCCAACTTTTAATTTAGCTTGGATGCCTTTGCTGCATTGGGATGGTGGCATTAACCATATAGAAGTACAACCCCTTGCACCACTTACTGCCACCAACGAAATGGCAGAAACACTTGAGAACGTTTTAACTAAATTAAAAAATGATGCCGCTTACCCAGAATTATTTAGAAAAGCATTTGGTAACACCGAAATAAATAGTCAAAAAATGCTTAAAGCTATTGCACAGTTTATGGGTAGCATGGTTAGTAGCAATAGTAAATACGATAAGGTGCAACGTGGCGAAACTACTTTTACCGCAACGGAGCAAAATGGTTATACTTTTTTTAAAGCAAAGTGTAATGCTTGCCATACCGAGCCTTTATTTACCGATAATAGTTTTAGAAATAATGGATTGGTAATAAATACTTTTATAAATGATTTTGGCAGGATGAAGATTACTAATGTTAAAAGTGATTCGTTAAAATTTAAAGTGCCTACATTACGTAATGTGGAGCTTACATTCCCTTACATGCATGATGGACGATTGTATTCGTTAAGAGATGTACTTGACCATTACAGTAGCAACCTAATTACCACACAGCCTACGCTAGATCCTTTATTGGCAAATAGAATTGCAATGACGGCTACAGATAAAAATAATTTAGTTGCTTTTTTACGAACCTTGAATGATACTACGTTTACAAAGAATGTAAGGTTTAGTCAGCCATAAAAAAGGTTGGCAACTTTTACAAATTGGCAACCTTTAGTAAAAAATTTCTATTTAGTTTTTACGCTTTGATAATAACGTAGTTAAAATTTGCTTTTGTGTTTCTACTTCTGCTTTTTGCTTTACTTGCTCTTGTTCGTTATCAGCAATTTTCTTTTCTAATTTTACTTTATCTTTTTGTAAGCCCACAGCATCGTCCATTAAATTAGCTGCTTTCTTTTCATTTTTTTGAACAGCCTCTTGTTGGTCTTTTATTTGTACTTCTAAATCGTATGCAACAATTGCTGGTCCAAAATTATTCAAGTAGGTTTTACCATTGTTAAATAAATTAACATCTAACGTATCACTTACAAACTGCTCTAACCCTTTAGAAATTAACAACGTTATTTTTGAATTGTCTTTATCTTTTCTACTTTTTTTATCTACCATAAAATACAAATCGTACATATCGCTACCCAGCTCTGCAATTCGTACCCCTTTGAATACGGTAAACCCTTTTGTATCTTTTCCTTTGTAGCCCATTTTAGCAAATTTATCTTCGATGGCTGCTTGTGTGGTTTTTGCAGAAAAAGGATATTCAACTACAGCCGCTTGCCTTGATAATTTTTGATATTCAACTGGCTCTGTTCTGCTTTGTGCAACTGATGCAAAAAAACTGATAACCGCAATTATTAGTACCGCTATTTTTTTCATATTTAAACTTTTTATTTATTTTAAGTAAAGATAGTTTTTATACAATTTACGTTGCATACATATTTTAAAACAATATTAAAAAATAACAAAGTAAATTTGAAAAAATTTTTATACCAATTGAGTAGTGTTAAAAAATTAGCAGGGCAAACATTGTGGTACGGTATTCCAAGCATACTTAGCCGCTTTATTGGCTATATAATGAATTTTACACTACCAATATTTTTTTCTCAACCATCTAGCACTGCCGATGTTACTCAACTGTATGCCGCAATTCCGTTTTTAAACATATTATTTACGTACGGTTTAGAAACTGCCTATTTTAGATTTAGTCAAGAAAAAGATAAGGACAAACTTTACAATACGCTATCTATTTCATTAATTGCTAGTACTCTTTTGTTAAGTAGTATTTTATATTTTTTTAGATTAGATATTGCCAATATTTTAGGAGTAGCCAACCACCCAGAATATATTAATTGGATGATTTGGATTGTGTTATTTGATGCTCTTTGCACATTAGCATTTGCTAAACTTCGCCAAGAAAATAGACCTAAAAAATACGCCTTTGTACGCCTTGCTGGTATAGTTGCAAATTTTGTGGTGGTTATTTTGTTTGCTGGTATTTTGCCAAAATACCTTTCAACACATCCTACCAATTCGTTAAATACTATTTATACTCGTTTTGATAAAATTGATTTTTATTTTATTGGAAATATTTGCAATAGCATTATCACTTTTCTTTTATTATTTACCGAGTTTAAAAAGAGACAATGTAGTTTCAATTTCTCTCTGTGGAAAGTAGTGATGAAATATAGGTATCCATTAATTATGGCAGGATGAGGTGGGATGATCAACGATATGCTTAGCCGCTTAATATATCAGCATGTGGTGAACTTGCCTACAGAAGAAGCAAAAAATGAACTAGGTATTTTTGGCAATATTTTTAGACTAGCTGTTTTAATTACCATAATGATACAAGCTTTTAGAATGGCGGCAGAGCCTTTCTTTTTTAATAGCAGTAAAGATGTAGATGCAAAAAAAACATACGCCAAAATAATGAAATTTTTTGTAATTGCTTGTTGCTTTATGTTTTTAATAATTGGTTTGTATTTAGATGTATTTGAATGGTTTTTTATCGCTATTAATCACCCAAAATGGATTGAGGGATTAGCCATTGTACCACTTTTAGCTTTAGGAAATATTTTTTTAGGCATTTATTATAACCTTAGTATTTGGTATAAACTAACTAATAAAAATTTGTACGGAGCTGCTATAACTATTGTTGGTGCTGTGCTTACTGTTATTTTAAATGTAGTGTTAATTCCAAAATTTCATTACACTGGTGCTGCGGTTGCTACATTTTGTTGCTATTTATTTATGATGTTATGTAGTTATTGGATTGGAAAAAAATATTACCCAGTGCCTTATCCGGTAAAAAAATTAGTGGCGTACATTGTACTGGTGGTGTTAATTTATTTAGCCCATTTAGGGCTTACAAAATTATATGATAACCATCTTTGGTTTTCGTTATTAATCGCTACTTTTCTATTATCATTTTTTGTTTGGTTTGTTGGCAAAGTAGAAGCTAAAGAATTAGCTAAACTGCCTAAGATTGGAAAATACTTTAACAAACAAAGTATAGTGTAATATGCGTAAGCTGCTTAAATATCTTTTTAAAAAACCACTTACTTGGGCTGCTAATAAATTTTCTGGAGCTCCAAATATGGAAGCTGTATTTACATCGCTAAATAAATTATATAAAAGCAGCCATCAAAAGAAAAATAAAAAAACAACTACCATAAATTTTACTATTGCTACAGATAGTTTTATAATTTTTAGCGATCAACACAAAGGCAATAAAGACTGGGCAGATGATTTTGCCACTAGCGAAACAAACTACGTAGCAGCATTAAATTATTATCAACAACAATGTTTTACATTTATTAATTTGGGAGATGCTGAAGAATTGTGGAAATATGCAGTGGAGGAAGTTTTGCCTAAAAATAAAGCTGCCTTATTTGCCGAAGCGGCTTTTCAAAACGATAATAAATATTACCGCACTTTTGGAAACCACGATATAATTTGGAAAAATAAATGGGATGTAGAACGTTTGTTAAAGCCCTATTTTAAAATGCCTTTACCTGTTACAGAAGGTATTGTATTAAAAACAATTGTACAAAATAATTGGCTTAATATTTTTTGCACACATGGCCATCAAGGCGATAAGCTAAGCGATAATAATGCTTTAAGCACATGGCTTATAGCCCATGTTTGGACACCTATACAACGTTACTTACAAATAAATGTAAATACCCCAAGCAAAGATGATACTTTGCTAAACAAGCATAACAAAATAATGTATGAGTGGAGCAGTAATAAAAAAAACTTACTGTTAATTACTGGCCACACACACAAACCTGTTTTTGCTTCGGGCAAATATTCCAATCATCCTTCAAATAAAATTAAAGAAGATAATATACAGCATCATTTAAAACCCAGTTATTATAATAGTGGTTGTTGTTGTTTTAATGATGGCGATATTACTGGAATTGAAATTAGTGAGGGCTACATACGTTTAGTAAAATGGTTTGATGAAGGTGCAGTTACAAAACGAATGGTTTTGGAAGAGAAAAAATTGGAAGATGTATTGGAAGATTTGAAATAGTTTTATCGACCCTAAAAAACAGCATGCATTGCTATTATTTTTTAAAATACTTTACACCATCCCACAAATAAATTTCTTTTTTAAAGTTTTTTTTATACTTGGCTTTTTTATTTTTTGTAGCATCTGTAATCATTTCTTGTTCATCAATAATTTTAATAATAGTGTTTGGTTTACCTCCTTTTTCATAAGGAAAAATAAACGTTTCGGTATGATAGTAAATGTCGGCATCACCCACTGAATACTTACTGGGTAAGGATATTAGTTTATTACCAGTCCATCCATAATAATAATAATTAGTTGGTATACCACAGGCTTCTCCACCAAAAGTTATTCTACATACATTATCGATATTTTTTAAACCTACTTTACCTAATAATTTTGCAGCTACAAAATTTGCCGATTCTCCGCCATCTATTTTCCACTCCTTAACATCTGCAATTGTATCTGCACTTATGGCTTTTAATTGTATGGTATACTTCAATTGCTCTTGCAAAGTTTCTACTTTACTTATACCACAAATAAATTGAACCATACTATTTTGTTGATATTTTAAAGCAATTAATCCAAGCCACAAATAACCTACTTGTTGAGTTGGAGATTTTACTTTTAGCCAAGGTGCATATACGCCATTAATTGTTTCACCTATTTGCAATTGTTCTAAAACAGTTATAGTTGTGCCTACTTTAAATGAATCGACTATAACGGCATTTAAGGAAGCAGCTTGCCTCATGTAAGCCTTGTTTACAAAAACAACTACGGGGCTATCTTTTTGAATATTCCAACTATTATAATTTACATCATTATAGGTTTGTGCATTGCTTTGTTTAAAACCTAGCAGTGCAAATGTTAGTATAATTATTATGTATTTTTTCATAATGCTAAAAATTTGTTTTACTTATAAATACATGGTAAGGCTGGCACTTTAAATCATGTATTTACCTACGGCACAGGATCGTACCCATGCCCACCCCATGGATGACATTTGCTAACTCTTTTTAATGTAAGCCAAAAACCTTTTATAGGACCATGTTTTTTAAAAGCGGCTACACCATAATGTGAGCAAGTTGGCTGGTAACGACACTTATTACCTAACCAAGGCGATATTATTGCCTGATACAGTTTTATTAAAAGTATAAAAGGAAAACTAGCTATTTGCTTTAGTGTGTTCATCACAAATTTTTTGTAACCGTTTTAAAACATTTCCTACTTTTTCAAAAACTATTTTATAGTCTGGCAATTCGTTTCCGGTGTAAATAAAAAACACAGACAATTGTTTTTTGCCACAGGCTACTGTTTTTTGCAAGTCATTTTTTTGCAACCGATACCCTTCTCTCATCAACCTTTTTATTCTATTCCTATCTACAGCTTTTTTAAAATATTTTGTGCTAACGGTAAATCCAGTTTGCAGTTGGCAGCTGGCAGTTGTTAAAACTTCATTTTGTGCAACATCTTTTAGTAAATAAATTATTCTAAAAGGGAATACAGAAAATGCTTTTCCTTGCTTAAAAACTTGCTCAATTAATTTGCGACTTTTTAAGCGTTCGCTTTTGCCTAATGTATATCGTGGTGTTAAGTTCAATAGTGTAAAATTACGTATTGTTTATTTTCACAAAATAAAAAAGTCCTGCCAATAAAGGCAAGACTCAATATTTTTATAGAAATAAATTCTATTTTTTATCGCCGTGTTCGCTACTTACCGTCAATTTATGACGACCTTTTGCTCTACGACTTGCTAATACTTTACGACCATTTGCAGTTTGCATACGCTTACGAAAACCATGTACAGTTTTTCTACGACGTTTATGGGGTTGATAAGTTCTTTTTTTACCTGGCATTGTTTAAATTTTTTCCTTTTACAAATATTATTTCTAAAGCTTCCATCGAGGCACCATCCCCGTTGGTTTTGAAAGGTCGGCAAAGGTAATGGTTTTAATGAATAATTAAGAATGAATAATGAAATAATTTTATAGGATTATATAATTTAGGGTTAAACATAATACTGGCATAGCAATGGTTGTGTTTACTTTTTTTTCTTGATAAAAAAAAGTAACAAAAAAAATCAAGGCAATGAATAAAAAGGCTGAAATTTTCAATAGTTGTCTAAAATCAACGAACTCGCCGTTAAAAATCAATACTTTAAAGTTAGTGATGGCTCAAACAGCGTTGATTTCTTAACGCCATCTATTGAAAATTTCTAGCACTTTTTATTCAAGGCCACAGCCAACAAACCGATTATTGTATATTCTACATAATCTTATAATTTTATATTTATAGGCTTAAGTGTATTGATTGAACTGGCTTTTTAAAGAAATTAATGGCATGGTTATCAAAATCTTGTGTACTGTCGGTCGTATAAAATTGTATTTGTCCATTTTTGCTACAATTAGCTTCAATTTCTGGATGTCTACTTAAATAATTGGTTAGGCTATTGGCAACTATTTTACCTTGAGATATAATAGTTACATTTTCGGCAACTATCTTTTTTATACTTTCAATCAATAATGGGTAGTGTGTACAAGCTAATAAAATAGTATCTATTGAAGCATTTTGGCTTAACAAAAGCTCCACATCTTTTTTAATAAAATAATTTGCTCCATCGGTTTTATGCTCATTATTTTCAATTAAAGGCACCCACATTGGGCAGGCTTGCTGGTGTACTTTTAAGTTTGGATAAAATTTTTCTATCTCTATTGGGTAAGATTGTGATTGTACTGTGCCACTGGTTGCTAATACGCCTATATGGTTCGTAGTAGAATAATTACCCATTACTTCAGCTGTTGGTCGTATTACGCCTAACACTCTTTTTTTAGCGTCTATTTTAGGTAAATCGTTTTGTTGTATGGTACGTAATGCCTTTGCAGATGCTGTATTGCAAGCCAATATTACCAAGGAGCATCCTTGGGCAAATAACCATTGTACACATTCCAAAGTGTATTGGTAAACTGTATCAAAACTTCTGGTGCCATACGGAGCTCTGGCATTATCGCCTAAATATATATAATCATATTGCGGCAATGCTTCGGTAATTTCTTTTAATACTGTTAAGCCGCCATAACCGCTATCAAAAACACCAATGGGCTGTTGCTTCATAGGGTAAAAATAGTTTTTTTCTGCCGCCGATTGCGGAGATAACGCAAATATCTTTAAAACAAAAAGCCCCCAAAATAATCAGGGGGCTTCACATACAATATTTTATGCAGAAATTAGTTTGTTTTTGGAGCTGGCTTTGCAGCAGGCTCTTTAATATTTAGTTTCTTTTTTACTAATCCAACTACGTCATCAGCTGGTGGTGCTACAATTAGTGTACTTACATCTAAAATATAGGCGTAACCTGCTTCTTTTGCTACAGCTTTAATAGCGTCCATTGCTTTTACACGAATTGGACCTAATAATTGTTGTTGGCGTTGTTCCATTTGCTCTTGTGCTTTTTGGCTAAAACCTTGCACCTCTTGATACAATTTTATCAATGTGCTTCTTCTAAAATCTTTTTGAACGATAGAAAGTTTTGCAGAGTCTTTTATAAACAAACTATCTTGTTCGTTTAACTCTTTTATTAAATCGTTATTTTGCTGTTGCAATAATTGTTGATACTCATTTAAATCTTTACTTGCCTTTTCAGACTCTGGCATTACACTCATTAATTCTTCTGTATTAATATACCCAATTTTTTGTTGTGCTGATGCGGTAAAAAAACCTAATGCCATTACACTTGCTACAATTAATTTTTTCATTTTCTTGTTTTACTGTTTATTTGTTTTATTGTTTATGTTTATAAGTAGAGTTTTAACTCAATTTTGTTGCTTACTAAAAATACATTATCATTTATTTAACACCCAAATTACGCAATACATCATCGCTTCTATCCAGTTTTGGGTCGGCAAATATAACAGTAATTCCTTCACTTTTATCTAAAATAAAATCGTATTGTTTATCTACCGCTAATTTTTGTACTGCATTGTATACTCTATCCTGTATTGGTTTTATAAGCTCTTGGCGTTTTTTAAATAAATCACCTTCAAAGCCAAAACGCTTTTTTTGTAAGTCTCTTAACTCCTTTTCTTTATTAAATATCTCGTCTTCTCTTTTCTTTTTTAATTCATCGCTAAGCATAACAGCCTCAGCATCAAAATCTTTTAGCATTTTATCAACTGCGGTTTGTTTTTGATCAATTTCTTGTTGCCATTGTATACTAAATTGGTCTAATCTTTCTTGTGCTTCTTTATATTGCGGTATTTTTTCTAAAATATATTTAGAATCGATAACGGCATAACGTTGAGCTTGTGCTGAAAAGGCAACAAGCAATAAGCAATAGGCAATTACAAGCGTTTTTTTCATTTTGTGTTTTTAATTTTTTATTTATCAATTACTATTGTGGTTCTTGCCCTAGCATAAAGGTAAATTTAGCGGCACCTTTTAATCCACTTGTTGCATTATACCTGTCAAAACCTATACCATAATCAAAGCCAAGCAAACCAAACATTGGTAAAAAGAAACGCATACCTACACCAGCCGAACGACGAAGTTTAAATGGATTATACGACTTAAAATCGTACCAACCATTAGCTGCTTCAAAAAACGCTAAGCCATAAATGGTGCTTGTAGGGCTTGTACTAAATGGATACCTTAATTCCATTGTATATTTATTAAAAATGGTAAAATACTGTTGTGCATTACCGCCGTTATCTGGATTTATTTTGGGATCGGATGATGTATAAACTGGGTAACCTCTATGTGCAATAACATCGTAACCTAATAACGCAAATTGATTGCTTAACCCAGCATCGCCAACCTGAAAGCGTTCGAAAGGTGATATTTGTAGTTTACTATTGTATTTACCAATAAAACCATATTTAGCTGCTGCTTTAAGAATAAATTGTTTGTTTTTTTCTGCTCCTCTTGCTCTTCCAATGGGAACGTACCATTCGCCATCAAAACGCCATTTATGAAATTCTGGTAATTTAAAATCATTTTCTTCGCCAGATTTAATCCCAATTAATGAGTAAGGCAACGTAAGCTGACTACTTAGCATAAAATTAGAACCAGAAGTTGGGAAGATAGGATTTGGCCCTGCAGAGTTACGCAATAACGCAATTTTTAAACTTATGTTGGTAGATGTTCCGTTGGTTAAATTCCCAAACCCTCCAATTGAATAATTTTTTAACTTATAGGTTTGTACATTAAGTGCATAAATTAAATTAAAATAATCATCTGGCCACTTTAATTGCTTACCTAACGATATACTAAAATTATTTGTTTTTACGTAAGAAGTATCGCCACATCTTTTACAAAAAGCCCCTGTAGTACCGTTAAATGTATTGGCATATTTAGTATTAGAGTAAGCTATAGTAAATGAATTTCTTTTTTTACCGCCTAACCATGGCTCGGTAAACGAAAAATTGTAACTACGAAATGCTTTACCATTCGATTGTATTCTTGCACTTAGCCTTTGTCCATCGCCACTTGGCAAAGGATCCCAAGTAGATTTTTTACGAATATTTTTTATAGAGAAATTATTAAATGTAATACCCAATGTACCCGTTAAGCCAATACCACCACCAAAGCCAGCAGATAGCTCTAACTGATCGGCTGATTTTTCTTCTATTTCCCAATTAATATCTACCGTACCATTTTCGGCGTTGGGTACTACATTGGGATTAATTTTTTCTGCATTAATAAAACCTAATTGCCCAAGCTCTCGTTGAGTACGAATAATATCTTGACGGCTAAATTTTTCGCCAGGTATAGTACGTAACTCTCTACGAATTACATAATCTTTTGTTTTATCGTTACCACTTACCGTTATGTTGCCATAAACAGCTTGTGGCCCTTCGGTCATTCTCACTTCAAAATCTATAGTATCATTATACACAGCTGTTTCAATAGGTTCAACTCTGTAAAATAAATATCCATCATCCATATACAAACTACTAATATCTCCGCCTTCGGCAGATAATTGTTTACCCAATCGCTTATTTAATAATTCTAAATTATAAACATCGCCTCTTTTAATACCAAGCAATATATTTAAAATAGAATCTTTATATTTCGTATTTCCTCTCCAAGCTATATTTCCAAAATAATATTTACGGCCTTCTTTTACTTTAATAAATAAATTAAGGTTACCATTAATATCAGAAACTGGTGTATCAGAAACTATTGTAGCATCTCTAAAGCCTTGTGAGTAGTAATAATCTAACACCTTTTCTTTATCCTCTACATACTTTTTTTCGCTAAACTTAGCGGAGCTAAATAATTTAAATCGAATGTAGGGGTCTAGTATTTCTTTGGTTTTACTAAGAGATAAAAAGCCAAAATCGTTTAAGTATTGTTTAAATGTTAGTTTGTTAGATGTATCTCCATAAGGGCTTTCTACTTTTGCAGGAAACAATGTAAAGCGACTCATTTCTTTAGTGCCTTTCATTTGTTTTTTAAGCTTTAAGTCGCCAACCTCTTCATTATCGGTAAAGTTTATTGTACTTACTCTTACCTTTTTACCCTTGTCTATAAAAAAAGTTAGTACTACTCCGTTATTAATTGTGGTGGCTGCCTCTTCCTTCATTTCTACGGTTACATTTCGGTAACCTTTATCGCTATAAAACTTTTTAATAACCTCTACAGCACTCAATTTCATATTATCGGTTACAACTCTATCTTGTGCTAACCCTACTTTTTCTTTTAAATCGCTTTTTTCGCCTTTTTTAACGCCTTCAAAATTAAATTCTGCTAGTCTTGGTCGTTCGGTAACATCCATCAATATGTAAATATTTCTATCTACCACCTTGGTTAAATACACTTTTACATCGGCTATTAAATTTTGTTTCCAAAGTTTGTTTATAGCTTTTCCAAAAGCATCGCTACCGGGCAATTGCACTTTATCGCCAATGGCAAGACCAGATATTGATATCAACAAATTTTCGTCAAACGCCTTTGTACCTTTTACTTCAATACCTGCAATGGTATATTCTTTAGGGAATTTTGATTTGTAAATTTCTAATAATGCAGGATCGATAGATGTGGGAATGCTATCATGCTGAGCCAACACAAATTGGCTGCTAAATAAAGTGGTGACAATAAGTAAAATAGCTTTGTAAAATCGCTGCATGTATAGTTAATTTTCGATGGGCAAATTAAGCCCTTTAATTAAAAGTATTTGTTAAGATTACCACCCCCAATCCAAAAAGAGGAATTTGACCCCATTTTTATAAAGTTTTTAACGTAAAAACTGCCAACTGTTAACTGCCAACTGTTTTTACTTGCTCACTCGTTTTGCCAAAACGCCGTTCTCTTCCTTGATAATCTAATATTGCTTTATATAAATCTTCTTTTCTAAAATCGGGCCAAAGCGTATCGGTAAAATACAGTTCGGCATAAGCCAATTGATATAATAAAAAGTTACTAATTCTATATTCGCCACTTGTACGTACCATCAACTCTGGATCGGGAAAGTGTTTAGTGGTTAAATAATTTTTTATAGTATCCTGATTAATATTTTCTGTTACTAACTTTCCTTGTTGCACTTCTGTTGCAATTGCTTTAATAGCCTCTGTAATTTCCCAGCGGCTGCTGTAGCTTAATGCCATTATTAGGTTTAAGCCAGTGTTGGTGCTAGTTTCTTGCAAAGCCTCGTTAAGCTCTTGTTTTGCGGCATTAGGAAGCATAGTTATATCGCCAATTACATGCAGTTTAATGTTGTTTTTATTAAGCGTTGGCACTTCTTTTTTGATAGTGTCAATCAATAATTCCATTAAGCCATTTACTTCGTAAGCCGGCCTATCCCAATTTTCGGTACTAAAAGCATATAGGGTAATGTATTCAATGCCTAACTCTGCTGCACCTGTTGCAATATCTCTAACACTTTCCACACCATGCCAGTGGCCATAAAGCCTGTCTTCGCCTTTATCAGTTGCCCAACGACCATTACCATCCATTATAATGGCAATATGGCGTGGCAAACGCTGCATGTTTATGGATTTTTTTATACTCATTTAAATACACCAACCTGGCTTACAGCCTTAGTTTGGGCTGCAAAAGTAGGTAAAATATAGGATAGATTGGTGAGATTTTGATGTTATGCTTTTTGAAAATGAATCATAAGAAATAATGCAATAAAACAATGATTATCAATATTTTATTGTTCTAAAAATGGCGTTAGCTATCTAAATCTTAAATCTTTACTAGCTTTCCGTTAAAAATTTTACCACTAATATTCATCATGTATAAATAAACACCTGCTGGCAAATTGGTAATATTAAACTGATTAGTGTTTTTAAATTGTGCCAGTTTTATACCTTGTGCATTTATAATCACAATATCATTTGCCATTACTTGTTTATTATTTTGCATACAAGCATACAATCCTTTTGATGGGTTTGGAAAAGCTTTTGCAACATATTCATTGTTAATTGCTGTTGGTGTATTAATGGTTTTAGCATCAACCCCATTACCGCCATACCAAAGCAAATTGCTGCTATTTACAAACTGCAAACTGTACTGATTATTGGTTTGCAATTGCCAAAAACTGCCTTGTGCATTTGTGGGAATTTCAACATAAAATAAAGCGGAGTCTTTGGGGGTTACCAGTTTTGGTTTAATGGTATATGCTCCGCTTTTATCTTTTATGCTAAATTTTTTGCTGATGGTTTCAATGGATAAATACTTTCCGTTTACAACGATATTTCCTAATGTAAAATATACTTTTTGCATACCATTGGGTACATAAAAAAAGCTGGGTAAGCTTTTAGCATCGGCAGTATAGCTTTCGGTTTTATTACCTAGTAATATATTTTTTTTATAAAAATAATTTCCATTAGTAAGTATAGATAAATCAACTGCTGATTGATATTTTGATACTACGGTTAATAAATATTTTCCTGCCGATGGTAAATCTATTTTTAAAACCCCTGCTCCATTTGCTTGTGTAAGGGTATAATCTTTTATTATTTTAAACGATTCGTCTGCTGCTTCTACTAAAAAATTAATATAGCCTTTGTTTTTATTATCGAACCTTGGAGTGTATTGTATAGTAAAGCTATTTGCTTTTGTGGCAATAATATTAAACGATGTTTTGTTATAATAATTTAGCCCATTAGTGTAAGTAAGTTGTACGTTTATTTTATCAAGTGGTACTACATTTTGTTTTACAAACTGCTCTTGCACTTCTTCATCTTCTTTAAAAATAAAATTATTTAATTGGTTAGAATAGTTGGTAACATCTTGTAAAAAATTAGTTTCAATTTCGGTATTTGTTAATAAAACTATATTACCATTGCTGTAGGCTGTACCATTTGCTACATTATACTTTGTATAAAATTCTGCACCATATTTATTAGAAATAATATTGATAAGGTAATAACTATTTACCAATTGCATTTTATTTGCTTTAGCTAAATACATACATATTGTAGCGTCTTTATCTTGTTTTATTTTAGTAGAATAGTTGTTGTTAGATAAATCAAAATACAAAACCATGTAATGCAAATAAGCCTTTAATTCAGTCAATCTATTTTTAATAATTACATCTTCGTTTTGTGTTTGTTGCGTTGCTTTTTGTAATAACTGTATATACAATTGTAATTTATGTTTTGTTGGTGCTTCGTTATCGCTACCAAACATTTGTAGCATTATGTAAATGGTATTACTTGCTGCACCAAACATATCAACACAAAAATTTTGCAAACTTTTATCTACTTCTATACCATCTTTTAAAAAATTATTGGCTGCTAATAAATAAGGTAGGCTGCCAAATTTTGCTGGGGAAGCTTCCCACATCAAACCTTGTAATTTTTTACTTTTTGTAATTTGTAAAGTTTGTTTTAATTCTTTCCAACTAAACTGTGGCGTTTCGCCACTCCAACCCGATAAGTTTAGGTAATGATATTCGGAAATATTGTTAGATTTATTGTACCATCTATTCCGCAAACCATTGGTGCTTGTTTCTAACTGATAAACAGTTGGTATTAATTGTACATCAATATTTTTATTTATTTGAATAGATGCTGATGGAATATTGGCATGTGTAGAATAAGCATATACTTGAAATTTTTTATCGGGATAAACTGCATTTATTTTTTGTGCTGTTTGATTAGCTAATAAAAATTGCTGATCGCTTTCGGAAGGGTAATTTGAGCTACCACAACTTACCGTATTATTTGCTTGAGTTGCATTGCCCCATTGTGCCCCATCTGGTACTTCTATCCCAATATACTCTCCTCCATATTTAAAATTACGAACCTGATTTGCATATAATACAGGGTTGCCTTGTATTATATTTTTATAGTTGGTATAGCTTTTCTCAATTTTTGTACTCCAGTGTGTTATTGCAGCATCGTTATTAACATCTGGCACCGATTGATTATTTGCTTTACGTTCGCCATTATAAGCTGCTACATAGCAAGGATTATTTTGTAATGAGGCAATATAATTTGTGTTCATAATATCACCTCTATGCCCGGCAAATCTATATTCACTTAACATTCCATTTCTACGTTGGTATAATGCCCAGTTATGTCCATTTTCGCCAAAATAATTATCCCAACCATAATTGGCGTTATTATCCATCACCCATTTATTGCAACCACCACTTATAAACCATGTTTTGTATTTATAGGTATTGGTAAATATTGTATCTATTAATTGATAAGGAGAATTTAGCTTAGGTGTAATTTCCCAAATGCCGCCGGGTTGATAAAATTTATAGCCTAATTTTTGTAAGTATTGATAAACGCCAAAAACTAATCCATTATCTTCTGCTGCTTTAAACGTAATAGTATTTGCATTACTTTTTACTACACAAGTTTGGTTTCCTTTTATTGTAGCATCGTACATTAAAACAATACCATTTGTTGGTAATGCTGTGTACTGCTGAACAGTAAAGTTTGTACCCGTTATTGCTTTTTGCAAAAGTTGTGCAACATCGTTTGCAGTAGCTTTTAATAGCTGGGATGACCCAACTGGGAAATATACTGTTTGTGCATTTGTAGTTTGCATACAAAATACCCAAACCACTGTAAACATACAGCAGCGAATGAACGCCATAGTTTAATTGTTTGTGTTGTGAAAAAAACTATGGTTTCAACACAGAAAAAAAAGGATTTAAAATACTTTTAAATATGGTAAGGAATACAAGAGATACGATTATTCATCTCTTATTTATTTGGGGGAGATTGTAAAGATATAGAAATTGATGAAACAAACAAATTAATTTGCACTAGGACATCTATAACTACTTATATTAAAAGATAAGCCAACTTCTGCAATTATATATTGATCTTTTTGTTTGCTAAAACCACGTTGACGACCTTGTACGCCAAGCAAATTAGCAGGATCAATTTCGTACGAACGATCTTGTAATAAAGCAGCAGTAGTACCAGGTGTAAAATTTATTGCTCCAGCATAAGTTGAGCTTACATCATCTAAATAATCGGTATTGGTTAAGCGTTGTGTAACTTCCATTGTAAAGTTTATTTTTTCGCTTATATTAAATTTTAAACCAACGCCTATGGGTATGCAAATACCTGTTGGGCTATATTGTTTTCTACCATTAAAGCCTACTAATTGCCCCTCGGTACCTAATGGGCGTAAAAATTGTTTTTCGTTATTTAAGTAAGCGTAAGGGTCGTATGAAAATGCCCCAACACCAAGTGTTACATAAGGTGTAAAAGCATATTCTTTTGTACCAGGTATAAATTTAAAAAAATTAAAATCGCCTTGTAATGTTAGTTCCCAAATATTGCTGTTAAAGCTAAGATTACGGGTTCTCTGATAATCGTTTTTACTATACGTATCGCTGTAGCCTACTTGTGCATAATGTGCACTTAACCTTGCCGCTATATAGTTACCAAATTGCTTTCTAAAAAAAACACCCAAAGCTGGCTTGGGTCTATTTAAACCTGCTCTTGTATTTAAATCGCCAAAATAATGTGCACCCCCAACTGTTATACCAAACTCCCCTTTTTGTACATACTCAAGGTATTGATATTGGGCTTTTGTGGTAGTATAAAAAAGTACCAAAATAACAATGGCTAAAAATTTCATCCTCATATATTGCAAAATAAAGAATTGTTTTTGTAAAAACGTGGTATAAATAGATTTATGTTTAGGTAGATTGTTAAAACTTTTAAAAAATTGCTTTCTCTACTCTTATTCCAACACTCATTACATGCAACAAAGGATTATCCCTCATTAATTGTGTTAGTGAATATTGATAGTTGTCTTTTTTGGTGAATTTAAATGGGATGGCTGTAATTCTTTTTCTTACCTCCCAAATATCATTCATGGCTATCCCTTCCCAACCAGTAGCATCTACCGCTAAGGCAATATCTAATTTTTGATTTATAATAGTTTGGGTTTTAGATTGAACATTTACATTAAGCCAAATATTATTGTACTTGTATGCATCTGTATGTCTAAGTACAATATATATGTTGTAAAAAGATGAAGTGTCTGAAATAGCTAACTCACCTGTTGCCTTAAAATTATTTTGCCATTGGTACTTTGGAATAGGGGTGTTTTTTTCAAACACATCTAACTGCTTGCAAGCTGTTAAAGCAAATGAGCAATAGGCAATTAGCAATAAGCAGTTGGTAACTCTATATCTTATAAAAAAAGAAATCATTTTATAAAGCATTTAAAACTTGTTCTTTGGCTTTTTCTAATTCGTCTTTCATTTTTACCACACATTTTTGAATATCAGCATCATAAGCTTTACTACCAGTGGTATTTATTTCTCTGCCAATTTCTTGCAAAATAAATGAAAGTTTTTTACCTTTTCCTGCTTCGGGTTCGTTTAAAATAGATTGAAAATACTCACAATGTTGGCGTAAGC
>JANNWD010000101.1:0-1520 GCA_031408315.1 Bacteroidota bacterium | reverse complement strand
ATTGGGTTTATCTTTTTATGTAAACTTATTTAATGAGTTAAAAGCTCTTTACCAAAACATAAAATTACATACCATTGGTCCACCAGAAAATGAACACAATACAAAATTAGAAAAAAGCACACATAGAGAAGTATTGATGGCGTTAAAAGAAGCAGGTATGGATAGCTTACCTGGTGCAGGTGCAGAAATATTAACAGATAGAGTTCGTAGATTAATTAGCAAAGGAAAATGCGGTGCACAAGAGTGGTTAGATATTATGCATGAAGCCCATAAACTAAACATTACAACTAGTGCTACAATGATGTTTGGGCATGTAGAAACCTTACAAGAACGTTTTGAACATTTGGCTAAAATAAGAGAAGTACAAAGCCGCAAACCAGATAATGCAAATGGCTTTTTAGCTTTTATTCCATGGACTTTTCAAGATGTAGACACATTACTTACCAGAATACGTGGCGTACATAATTTAACTACAAGTGAAGAGTATATTCGGATGATTGCCATTAGCAGAATAATGCTACCTAATGTAAAAAATATACAGGCAAGTTGGCTTACCGTTGGCAAACAAGTTGCACAGCTTTGCTTACAAGCAGGTGCAAACGATTTTGGTAGTATTATGATAGAAGAAAATGTAGTAAGTGCAGCCGGTGCCCCACACCGCTTTACCAGCACTACTATACAACATGCCATTAAAGAAGCTGGCTTTGAGCCACAATTGCGTAATCAGCAATACGAATGGAGAGCAATACCAGAAAGTATTGTAGAACAAGTAATTAATTATTAATTTTTTTTATGGTAGATAATAAATCAAAAAAAACACTACACCGCTTTAGAATGATTGGAATTGCAGAAGGGATTTCTTTTTTAGCATTGCTTTTAATTGCCATGCCATTAAAATATTTTCTTAATTATCCGCAGATGGTAAAATATGTTGGGTGGGCACATGGAGCTTTATTTGTGGCGTATCTGTTTTTTGCTTTGTCTGTATTTACTAATTTTAAAAAAACATTTTTATGGTTGGTAAAAGCAGGAGTAGCCGCTTTTTTACCTTTAGGTACTTTTCTTTTTGACAGAGAGTTGAAAAAAGAAGAATTGGCAATGAACAATGATCAATAGACAAAATCATTCGTCACAATTAGTGGCATTTGTGGCAACAATTTCTCCGATATTTGCGTAGCAAATACTTTCCGTTTTTCGTTAGCGTTCTTTGCGATATCGGCGGTAAAAAAATCTTAAAATATGAACTATCTTAAATCTCAATTTTTATTAAGAGACGATATTACGTTTTTAAACTTTGGTAGCTTTGGAGCTTGCCCCAAACCTGTGTTTGAACGCTACCAACAATACCAATTAGAGTTAGAGCAAGAGCCTGTACAATTTATAACGGCAACTGGTTTTGAGTATTTAAAAACATCAAGAGAAGCGTTAGGGAAATACATTAATTGCAAGGCAGATGATGTAGTGTATGTAGTAAATCCATCTTACGCTGTAAATATTATTGCCAAAAGTTTTAACCTACA
>JANNWD010000100.1:0-1743 GCA_031408315.1 Bacteroidota bacterium | reverse complement strand
TATGCACTTTTTTGGCTTAAAAGAAAATTTTTTTGGCGGACATGGTTTAGTAGGAGCACAAATTGGTACAGGGGCAGGTTTAGCTTTTGCGGAAAAATATAAAGGCACAAGTAATGTAGTACTTTGCTTTTTTGGCGATGGTGCTGCAAGGCAAGGAATGTTGCATGAAACATTTAATATGGCTATGCTTTGGAAACTGCCTGTAGTATTTATTTGCGAAAACAACAATTATGCAATGGGTACAAGTGTTGCCCGTACTAGTAATGTGTTAGATATTTATAAATTGGCAGATGCTTACGATATGCCTGGCGATGCTGTTGATGGGATGAGTCCGGAAGATGTACATAATGCAGTATTAAGAGCGGTAAATAGAGCAAGAGAAAAAGGCGGACCAACATTGTTAGAAATTAAAACGTACAGATATAAAGGGCATAGCATGAGTGACCCTCAAAAATATAGAGATAAAGAAGAGGTAGAAGAGTACAAACAAAGAGACCCAATTGACCATGTGTTAAAAGTATTAAAAGAGCAACATGGGGTAGAAGATGCATTAATTGAAGAAATTAATGAACGAGTAAAAGCAGAGGTGGAAGAAAGTGTAACATTTGCAGAAGATAGCCCTTGGCCAAGCGATGATGAATTATTGAAAGACGTTTATGTACAAGAAGATTATCCTTTTATAGTAGATTAAAATAGCACTAAATAAACAAAAATTAAAAATCAAATACAATAAGTAAAATGGCAATTCAACAAGTAGATACAATGGAAACAAATGTGGCTTTGGATAAAGCAAAAGGCTTTTGGGCAAAATTTAGCAAACCAATTATTTTTATTGGAAGTGCAGTAATACTTTTAGGTTTGGGATGGTATGCATTCAAAAAATTCTACAAAGAGCCTAATGAGGAAAAAGCAAGTGAACTAATTTTTCCTGCCGAAAAAATGTTTGGTAAAATGGCAGCTACATCTACTTATAATAAAGATAGTTTAACGTACGTATTAAAAGGCGATAAAGCACAAGGCGTTACTGGCATGTTAGATATTATTAAGAAATACGGTGGTACAGCTACAGGTAACAGAGCAAATTATTATGCAGGTGCTTGTTATTTACAACAAAAAGATTTTGCTAACGCTGTTAAATATTTAAAAGATTTTGATGCTAATGGTGCAAGTCAAATTGAAAGTAAGGCAAACATTATGTTAGGGCAAGCTTATGCAGAGCAAAAGAAAATAGAAGATGCATTAAGTGCATTTAAAAAAGCTGCAAGTGTTGTTACAAATGATGAAGGAATGGCTTCCGAAGCTTTGTTTATGGCTGGTAGATATGCAGATGCAATAGGTAAAAGCAAAGATGCTATTGAATTGTTTACACAATTAAAAGATAAATATCCTGCAAGTAATAGAGTAAGTGGTGGAGAGGTAGATAGATATTTAGCAAAACTAGGCATTACTCAATAGTAAAAAAATCGGCGTCTCTGCGGTTAATATGTCAACACAATCATCAAATTTATATAATACAACAGGCATCCAACTACCAACGGATGCCTTTGTTGTTATTGTATGTACCGAATGGAATGCTGAAACTATAGAAAAGTTAGTGGCAGGTGCCACAAAAATTCTAACTCAACTTATAGTTGACTATAAAATAATAACTGTACCTGGTGCATTTGTAATACCATTTGCTGTATAATATTATTGGGAAAAATCTACCCATAAACCAAATGCATTTATTGCTTTAGGTTGTTT
>JANNWD010000099.1:0-1632 GCA_031408315.1 Bacteroidota bacterium | reverse complement strand
AAGATCGTGTATCGAAAGCACGCAATCATTGAGCGCGTTGAGAACGAGAGATGTGATGGACTACCTGATGGATAAACGAATGTACGTGAACCAAAGCGTGTTCGAGCAATTAGAAGAGAAATCGGTCGGATGGCTGGTCAGCACGCACCATCGACACAGCAATCGCAACGAAATTGTCGAGCGAATGACAAAAGAAATAAACCGCAACCTGCAAGAAGACCCATCTTTTGTACTGGATGGAGACAGCCCCGCTAGATGGACGAAGGTTACACCAAAGAAATCGCCGAATAAATCGCCAAATAAAGCAGGGTCGACGGCAAGCAGCAGCAGCAGCAACGAAAACAATCTCACAACAATCACGGAAGAATACAAGGCTCCGCCATTTAAGTTAGTCATGGGGAAGGTTATGCTATTCGAAGAAAACGGCACGGTTACATCAACAGACGTGTTACGAATCCGGTGCGAAGCATCTGAAGGAAACAGAGTCCGCAACCTATTAACAGCGCTGAGCAGCACCAAAATCGTGGAATTCGACAAATTCATTCCGTTTGGAGTAACAAATACGAAAGAGTGGGAGAAAACAGTGAAGCGCCTCATCAAGATGCAGACGAAATATTTGGACGAAACGCAACTGATTAAAATCGTCGGATTATCGAAAGAAGGACTCGAAGCGGAGATAATCGAGCAAGACGAGAATTACGTGTCGATGCGGAATATACTCATGTCACGACAGGGAATCAGCGCGGTCAACCATTCACCAGGTTTCAACAGGCATGAGACGCACGTGATAGTTCAGAAAGCGGAGTTCGACGCTGCAAAGGTCTGGATCGACACCATGCTGGACAATTTATGCGACGACGCTATGATCGATCTCACGAAATTACTTGGAGAAGGATGCATAAGAATTCGACGGGTGCATGTTGGAGGTGCAGCAACGGACACGGTTACATCGTACATGTCGATTCTGGGTAACAGGTGTGCGGAATGGAGCGACAAAGAATTTGACGCAATCCCAAATCGAAGAGCCTCGACAAACGCATGGCAACAGCGCGGACCACCAAGCTACATAGTATCACACAACAACAACGAAACCGGAGCAGGAGACGAGAAGACGGTTGCAACGGCAACATCGATAGGATCAGCCGTCGACAAAGGAAATGGAACAGTGATGACTCAACTTACAAACGTATCGACGATTGAGGCGATGATTACGGAGAAAACCGTGGCGATGCAAAAGCAACTGCAAGAGCATATTGACGCGCAACTCCGACAAGCAGCAGAGAACAACCAAGCGCATATCGACAAATTGAATGCGAAAGTGGAGGATACCAGCAATCAGATAACGCAACTTAGTCAATCGCTTCCAGCCTCGATCACAAGTCTTGTTACCGAGTCAACAAACGTCAGATTTGAAGCGTTCGAACAGACACTCGCCAGGTTGATGCATCAGGTTACCAATGGGTTCGCGGAGGTCACAAGAAACATGCAACCGCAGTCGACGCAACCACCGCAATTCCAAGCGCAATACAACCACAGAAATAAGTACAACTCTGGAGAGACAACGGCACCTTGGAACGACTCGATGCAACAGAGCCAATACGACAACTACCAACAGGGAACAAACTACTCTCC
>JANNWD010000098.1:0-1697 GCA_031408315.1 Bacteroidota bacterium | reverse complement strand
AAAACGGTGTGAGTGGCGACTTGGGCCACTGCGGAGTTGCCGGAGCGCCTCCCTGACAATCTGGGCAGCGCAGAGCAGCCCGAAAAGGGCGGCGAAGCCCTCGGTTTGCCACTGCCGATGAGTTGTCGCAGAATTAAACCCAGGTTGTGAGCGGCGGCGGCGATGGAGTCTCTCTTTCTCACGTTGTCGATGCCGGTCAGCCAGCTGCGTCTGGAGCCGCCGGTTTCGCAGAGGTGGGCGAAGCTGCGTTCGACGACTTCACTGCGGCGGCGTTGTAATTGTTTACCGTGGTCGCGCGAGCAGTGTTTGCGATTATTATATACGGCGCGTTTATAAGAGGCGGGCTTGTCGGTCCACACGCGTTCGTACGGGGACTGCGGCTCGGGGATGTAGGCTTTGATGCCCAATGGCGAGAGGCCCTCGATCTCGACCAAGGTCTGCGCCTTGTGATAGCCCTTGTCGGCGACGGCCTTCTCGATGTCTGCGACGACATCCACATCGACCAGATTCTGTTGAGCGGCTTCGAGGCTCTTGACGATCGTCGAGCTGTCGCCTTCGTTCGCGTGGTAGATCTCGGCGGCAATAATAACTTCGGTGTCGAGGTCGATCACATGCTCGGCTTTATAAGCGAGGTGCGTCGTGCCGTCCTTCATTTTCGCGATGCGAGCATCCGGGTCGGTCGGGCTCTCCCACTCGTCGTTCGAGGTTTTCTTCTCGCCCTGCTTGTACCGCGCCTTGTCGTAGCGGATCAGATCGGCGTTGTTTTTAATCTCGACGCCGTCCTCTTTCGCCAGCCGACGTATATATTCCTCCCAGTCCTCGCCCGTGTCTTTGCGCACAATCGACTTCATCGCCGCATCGGCTTCCAAGGTCGTCGAGTCCACCCCCACCACCTTCCCACCCCACAGCTTGTGCTCCCGCACCAATGCCAACACCCAGGTAAACACCTGCTGAAACACCTCCAGCGGCAACCGTCCCTTGATCCGCGACAGCGACGAATGATCCGGTGTCTCCTCGTTGAGAGCGAACCCCAGGAACTCCTGCAGCGACCGCGAGTCCTCGCACCGCCACGCAATCCCCCGCTGCGAACTGATGTCCTCGAAGTAACCAATTAATACCATCCGAAAGAATACCCCCGGCGGAATCGAGGGCCGCCCACTCACCGCGTAATACTCCTCGCACAGGTCCTCGACAAACGCGTCGAACCCCGCCGCCTTCAGCACCATTCCACTTCTCATAAAACACATGCCGCGGCGCGCGAGGCAACTCCCCCGACACCACCCACAACTCCCCCTGCCGCTCCCCACCCCGTCGCCCCAACGCCATCGCTCACACTCCCGGAATCCGATTCCAACAAGGTGGATATCGTAGCAGGCCAGTCAAGTGAGTTTTTCAACAGGCTGTTAATGCAGATTCAGATTTTATGTCCAGACAGGAGATTGTAACACTAATCTTCGCTGATAAACACTAATCCGGAGTAAGATTTGCTCTGCATTGGATTAGCGAAGATGAGCGGAGATTAGTATTCCAATTCCCCCTGTTCCCACATGTTTGACTGAAGACTCATTCTAAAAACTCTCTAGATAAATAGGTGACGATCGGATATTTACCACGGAGGCAAGAAGAAATCAGGGCCTCCGCATCTTATCGCTTGGCAATTTGCAGGAGCAGAGCCTCGAGGTGGTCGTTGTTCCACC
>JANNWD010000097.1:0-21469 GCA_031408315.1 Bacteroidota bacterium | reverse complement strand
CCAAAAATTAACACAAATTATAATTAAGAATAAAAATATCTATGTTGTATATCATTTATTTCAAGTAAGATCGGACAGTGATTTAGAAGCAATTTACTTTAAAAGAAATATTACTCAGGTAAAAACTAATTCTATAAAAAGCACAGATTTTTTAAATGGATTATTCAAAATACAAATCCCTTTTCTTTTTGATTCTACAAAAAAAGCATCGTATAATAATTATCCAGATGGCGACGATTACATAATTGAGCTAAAGCTTGATGATAAAATTTACTATTCACTTATGAATAATCCAATAGACAATGGCGATTTCAAAAGAAGTGTAGCATCAAAAGAATTAGTTTCTCTTGTTAATTTCCTAAATAAGGAAATTAACTCGGATTACCATTGAGACCTACCACTCCACCATCCCCACCACCTTCTCCAAATACTCCTTATCCACTTCATCAAATTGGTCAAGCAATTCGCTATCTACATCTAGTACTGCTACTACATTTCCATCTCTAATTACAGGCACTACAATTTCGCTTTTACTTAAACTGCTACATGCTATATGGCCTGGGAATTTTTCTACATCCGGTACTATTAATGTAGCGGCTTGTTGCCAACTTGCACCACAAACACCTCTACCTTTTTTAATACGAGTGCAAGCTATTGGCCCTTGGAATGGGCCTAATACTAATTCCTCTTCACTACCATCTACCGTTTTTTTAACCAAATAAAAACCAACCCACAACCATCCAAATTGTTCTTTTAATACTGCGGTAATATTGGCAAGGTTGGCTATTAAATCTGGCTCACCAGCCAATACAGCTTGTATTTTTGGTAATAACGATTGGTATATTTCTTGTTTTGTGCCTTGGGCTATTTGTAAATCATCTGCCATAGAGTACAAAGTTAATTCATAGTAAACAAAGTTTAGATTTCTCCTTCGTCGAAATGACAGAGGCGTATAAAAAAAGAAGCCGAGAAGTCGGTAAGACGTATAATTAATTTCGTCTTACCGGCTTCTCGGCTAAAAAATCTTATTGGTTTTTACCTCACCAACTTCAACTCATCAATTAAATTTTTTGCACCACCTAGTTTATCTATACACCACAATACATAACGTACATCTACACAAATTGTACGATTTAAATCTTTATCAAAAGCTATTTTGTGGCTTAATGCTTCGTAGTTACCATCAAAAGCCAACCCTAATAAATTACCATTTGCATCAATAACGGGGCTACCACTGTTACCACCCGTAATATCGTTAGTGGTAATAAACGTAACTACTAAATCTTGTGTACGTTTATCTATATATTGCCCAAAATCTTTTTTGCGTAATAGTTCTACTTGCTTTATTGGTAAATCAAACTCGTAATCGCCGGCTTTGTATTTTTCTAAAATGCCTTTGCTTGTACAAACGTAATCGTAAAATACCGCATCTCTTGGTCGGTAGCTTTTTACGTTACCGTAACTAACTCTCATACTAAAGTTAGCATCGGGATACATTTTATTTACTGCTGCTGGGTTCATTTCCATAATACCTTTTAAGTACGATTTGCCCAACTCATTATTTTTATTTACAAAAGCAGCATACATTGGTGCATATTTACTGTTGTAATTTTTTGTAAATGCCGTAGCATAAGCAAAAGCAGGATCGTCTTGTAGGGTTGTTGCTAAAGAATCTTTTACAAAAGCATCCCACTTAGCATCGTTTAAAAACATAGTGTTTGCAAATACCGATGCTGCCCATTTTTTGTAAGTTACCTCATCTTTTAAATCGCCAAATGTAGCTTTCATAGTTTCGTAAAAGCCAATAGGGTGTTGGTTTTTATCTACTTGGTTATAATACATCATAGCAACGGCTGCCATAATTTTTTCATCGCTAGGTTTGTCTGCAGCTTCTAAATATGCAGCCCTATTTGCTGTTGCAGCTTCTAGTGCTTTTTTTAATTCTGCCGCAGGCGTACTTGTTTTCAATATTTTATCTTCTAAGCTTACTAAACCTGCTGCAAATGCTGCAAGCGGTGAGCCTAAAATACCTTCGTTTATAAATTGGCGTTGTTTGCTATAGGGCGTCCAAGTAGCGTAATTTTTTGCATAATCTGCAAAAATGTATTCGTACTCTGGTTTACCTTTTGCCCAGTTTGTAAATTTATCTTCGTAGGCTTTTTTCTCTGCCTCGGTATTAAACTTTTTTAATTGTTTTGTTTCGCCTTCAAAAAATTTCCAGTAGTTAGCAACATTTGCATAATTGCCAGCTAATTTTAATTTTACTGCTGGGTCTTTAATCATTTGCTCATACATATACTTCAAACGCATATCTCTTAAACCTACTAGTGTTGGGTTTTCAATATCGTTTTTTAATTTTATACCATTGCTATTTTCGTAACGATTAGTACTTCCTGGGTAACCATAAATCATAGCATAATCACCATCCTTAAAACCCTTAATACTTACTGGTAAAAAATGCTTTGGCTTAAGCGGTGTATTGTCTTTACTAAAATCTGCCGGCTTTCCATCTGCACTACCATATACTCTAAAAACACTAAAATCACCGGTATGTCTTGGCCACTCCCAGTTATCGGTATCGCCACCAAATTTACCAATACTTTCTGGCGGTGTGCCTACCAAACGTACATCTCTATATCTTTTAAAAACATACATTATAAATTGATTGCCCTTAAACATACTAAATATTCTAGCTTCTAATCCATTGTCTTTGTCTGCCATTTTATCGGTAATTGCTTTATACACTTCAGGCAATTTTTTAACTCTATCTGCCCAAGCTAATCCCTTTAAAGCTTCTTCTACTTCTTTGGTAACATCTACAATTTTATCTAAAAACTGTACGGTTAGTTTGGTTTGAATTTCTTGATCTTTATTCATGGCATAAAAACCATCTCTTAAATAATTATTTTGTACACTACTTGCTGTGGCAATAGCATCGTAACCGCAGTGATGATTGGTAAAAATTAAACCTTGGTTACTTACAATTTCGCCAGTACATCCACCACCAAAAATAATAATAGCATCTTTTAAAGATGATTTATTAACCGAGTATAATTGCTCTTTGGTTAATTTTAAACCTCGTTTTACCATATCATTATACACTTGTTGCCCTAGCAACATTGGTAACCACATACCTTCATCGGCACTGGCTTTTAGTAAAGAGATTGTTAAAATAATCGAAACAAAAAACTTCTTCATAATAGCTTATTTTTTAGTTAACAAACTTAGGTATATTTTTTTGTTTGTAGGCAATGGTTTTTTATGAGGCTTTTGTTAGTGTAGTCTTTTCCGAAAGCATTCGAAACCTACGTTAAAGGATAAAATAAATAGCCTCTTTAACGCTCTTTTACTAAATGGTTTTCATTATCTTTTGGCTTTACACAAAAGTGTTTACTATTAGTTATATTTGCCCTCCTCAACCTTTATAAGTATAAATGGCAATAATTGATTTTAGGCTTCCAAAAAGTATAGCAAAGGCACTTAACATTCCTATAAGTGACCCAAGGAGGCAACAAATAAAAGTGTTAAAAAAATTACTTAAAAAAGCAAGGTTTACCGAGTTTGGCCAACGATACCGATTTGATGAAATTGCCATTAGCAAACACCCTGGTAAAAAATTTCAACAGCTTGTTCCCACATCGGACTATAGCAAAATTTACGATGCTTGGTGGCACAAAGCAAAAGATGGAATACCTGATGTATGCTGGCCTGGTAAAATAAAATACTTTGCGTTGAGCAGTGGCACAAGCGATGCTACAAGCAAATACATACCCATTACAAAAGAATTAATACGCAGCAATACCATTACTAGTATTAAGCAATTACTTAGCCTTACGCATTATGAAAATGTACCAAAAACTGCTTTAGGAAAAGGTTGGTTAATATTGGGTGGTAGTACCGAATTGCAAAAAGGGCCTACTTATTTTGCTGGGGATTTAAGTGGTATTCAACAAAAAAATATTCCGTTTTGGTTTCAGGGCTTGGGCTTATATAAGCCTGGTAAAAAAATTGCAGCTTCAAAAGATTGGACTACAAAATTAGAAGATGTAGTAGCCAATGCACCCAATTGGGATATTGGTTTTATTTTGGGTGTGCCTGCATGGCTACAATTGTGTATGGAAAAGGTTATTGAAAAATATAATCTAAAAAATATACATGAAATATGGCCCAATTTGGCTTTTTATGTACATGGCGGTGTGGCAATGGAGCCATACAAAAATGGATTTGAAAAGTTATTAGGCAAGCCTATTACCTACATCGAAACGTATTTAGCAAGTGAAGGTTTTTTAGCCTATCAAAATAAACAAGATGCTGTGGGCATGCACTTAGCGTTAAACAATAATATTTTTTTTGAGTTTGTGTCTTTTGATGATACTAATTTTGATAGCGAAGGAAATATGATTGATGAGCCAGAGGCGTTAATGATACATGAAATTGAAGAAAATAAGGATTATGCTATTTTAATAAGCACCAATGCCGGTGCTTGGCGTTATGAAATAGGCGATACCGTTAGATTGGTAGATAGAGAAAATAGTGAGATAATAATTACTGGACGTACTAAACATTTTTTAAGCCTTGTGGGTGAGCATTTAAGTGTAGACAATATGAACAAGGCAATTGAAATGGTAAGCGAAGATTTAAATATTTCTATACCAGAGTTTACGGTAGCTGGGATACCCTACAATAATTTTTTTGCACACCATTGGTATTTAGCTACCGATGATAAAGCCAATGTTGAAGACTTACGCAATCGTATAGATGCAAAACTTAAAGAGCTTAACGATGATTACGAAGTTGAACGTAAACATGCCCTTAAAGAAGTTTTTGTAACCGTATTGCCAGAACAAACCTTTATGAACTTTATGAAGCATAAAGGGAAAATTGGTGGTCAGCATAAATTTCCTAGAGTGTTAAAGGGAGCTATGTTGAAGGATTGGCAAAGCTTTTTAGCCACCAACTAATACTTCATTACGGGGCAGCCAATTCCCTTATCCTTTTTTCCAAATTTATAAATAATACCAAGCGATGTGCTATGGTAATAATCTTTTTTAGTAGGGTTTGCAGCTTGGCTAAACCCATCTAAATAATCGGTAAATACAAAACGGTAGCTAGTTTCCAAGTTTAACGAAAACCTATCATTTAAATATTTTTCTACACCAATACCAATAGGCACCGTAAATGTTTTACTTGGTGTGCCATGTGTAATATCTTGTGCTAACCCGTTAGCCACATCGCTTCCTTCGCCAAAGAAAGATGTATTTAATTGGCTATAATCTGGTTTTACTTTTGTAAATGAAACACCTGCCCCAGAAAAAACATAAGGCATAAATCCACGTTGGTCAAAATTTCTGCCTAAGATATTCCATTGTAATAATGCGGTAAATTCTTTTACTGGTGCTGTAAAAGCAAAGTTGCGTTGCTGCCTCCAATCGGGAGTGCTGTACTTACTTTCATTGCCTTTTAATTTTGTAAATGCCATATTAAATCTTGCATTTACAAAATAATTGATGGGTTTTTTAATAGCAATACCAAAACCAAAAGAAGGTGTTTTAAAAGATCCTAAACGCTGTGGTGTTAAATCGCCTTGATAAATATATGCACCTACATTTATGCCAACACTCATATCATTATAAAACTGTGCAACTAAATTTTGCGATACTAACGTAAAAAAAAATACTGTTACAATTTGTGCTTTCATGCATATTGATTTTAAAGTAAAGAATGAAAGCAGAAAAAATTTTGGATGTTTTTTTATAGGGAAAGAATAGTTTGTATGTAAGCTGTAAACGCAATAATAATAGCAGTAGTATTTTATAAAAGTTAAAAAAAGCTTAAACCAGTTTTACTGGTTTAAGCTTTGTATTATTTATAAGTTTTATGTTATCAGTTTCTTAGCTTATTTTTATTTTATGATTGATGCTTTATTAAAAGGTTTAGCTATTAGTTTACTGCTAGTTTTTTCGGTAGGACCAGTAATATTTACTATTATTAAGCAAAGCATTAATCATGGTAAAAGCGGCGGATTTAGTTTTGTAGCTGGTGTTTGGCTTAGCGATATTATATGGGTAGTTTTAAGTAATGGCTTTAGTGAGGTTATAAAATCGATAGAAAGTTTTAAAATACCGATTGGTATTGGCGGAGGTATTTTCTTAGTGGGTATGGGTATTTTCTTTGCTTTTTTTAAAAAGATTTCTCCACGGCAACCACAAGATGAAGTACAAATTGCTGGTGATATTATTACCGCTACTGGCAAAAAGAAAGTAAATTATTTTTCCATTTTTTCTTCTGGTTTTCTTATAAATACTCTTAACCCATCCGTTATAGCTTTTTGGGTAGCCACTTCAATTGCTTTAGCAAAAGATTACAGTTTTAATCAACGCATAATTATTTTAATTACTTGTTTGGCTATAAATATGCTGGCAGATATTGCTAAGGTTTTAGGTGCTGGTAGGTTAGGTAAAAAACTAAGTGATAAAAATATTTTATTAATTAACAAAATTAGCGGTTACTTATATTTGCTTTTTGGCGTAGTGGTATTAGGTGGAATTATATATTCGTTAACGTAGTTAATCTTTCGTAAAAGCAAAAGGCAAAAAATGTAATTTGGTTATGTTCAAAAAAAAATACTGGCCGCTTTTAAAAAAAATATCTTTTTGGGTTTTTATTGCCCATTTTAGTTGGTTTATTTTCTTTGTTTTTCAAACTTCAATCTATGAGCCGTTTGTTGGTTCGTTTAAGCAAAAGGTTTTAGTGTATTTAATGGTTGCCGCTGTAATTGCATTGGTTTATTATTTCTTTTTACGAAAAATTATTATAGTAAAAAAAATAGCTATAATTTTTAAAGAAACTTTTTTTATTGGGTATATTCTCTCGTTTTTTTATTTAGTTTATGGCATAGTTTTTAATCCTCCAATAACGCTTACACAAATTGGTAGCCTTGTTACGGGTAATGGTTTGCATAGAGATTATGTTAGCTACAGCAACATGGGCAGCAATATTAAGTTGGCAGTAATTGCTAGCGAAGACCAACTTTTTCCCGACCATGATGGCTTTGATATTAAGGCAATAAAAATAGCCATGAAGTACAATAAACGACATCCTAATAAAATACGTGGAGCTAGTACACTTAGCCAACAAACGGCAAAAAATGTTTTTCTTTTTCAGGGTGGTGGCTTTATACGTAAAGCACCAGAAATGTTTTTTACATTTAGTATTGAACAACTTTGGACAAAACGTACCATATTGGAACGCTATTTAAACATTGCCGAAATGGGCCCTGGCATTTTTGGTGTACAAGCGGCAGCACAAAAATATTTTAATAAAAATGCTAGTGCATTAACAAGGGCTGAGGCTGCACAAATTGCTGCTTGTTTGCCCAACCCTAAAAAGTATACGGTTAAGCCCTTGTGTTCATACGTAGCAAATAGGTACAATGATATAATTCGGCAAATGAATAATTTAGAAAGTGATGTGGATGTACAGGAAATAATAAGGTAGTATTTTGCCAGAAACTGGTTGAAGTAAAGGATAATGTTTGTTAAACTAGTTTATTTATTGCATCAAGTGCTTTTTGTAATCGTTCATCATAATTACCACTAATGTCAACCCAAGGTACAGGTTGGTTTAGCATGATGTCTTTGTAATGATGGTACAGTTTTTCTCTTGTTACTAAATCTGGATATTCTCTTAATTCATCTTTAACCCATGGTGTATCTACATTACAAAGTAAATACAAATCGTATTTACGCTCTACAATTCTATTTAAAATCCAATGATGGCATTGCCCAAAAACAAACTCACACCACACTTTCATTACATACATATCGGTATCTAATATAAGCAGTGAGTTCGATTGTACATCTAAATTCCTAATTCCTACTTCTTCATTCTCTAATTGTCCCTTTGCAACATCTAATAAATTTTCAAACGTATAGTCTGTTCCATTTTTTAATAAATATTCCCTTGCATACTCCTTTACCCATTGTGTTTTGTAGTGAGCTGCTAATTTTTCACACAAGGTGCTTTTACCAGTGCTTTCTGGCCCAATAACAACAATTTTTTTAACCATTCTCTTGTTTGTATTTAGTAAAATCTATAATAAATGTAACTACAAAAAATAGTAGCATGGCAAATCGTATCCATTTACGAGCATTGCCAATATTCGGTTGTAAAAAAAACGATACGGTAAGTATAGCAATTAATACAGCTTTAAGTATTAAGCTTAATTTTTTATTTCTCATTCCATTTTGGTTTTGCTTTTAATGCTTTTTTATAAATTGGGCAATCGGCATCATGTACGTTAGCTAAATAACCTGTACTCATTAAAAATTCGTTTACAATTTCGCCTCCTGTAAATTTAAATGATTGCTTAAATAATTTTACCCACTCTTCTTTTGTTTTTGGGTGATGTTTATCTACCCAATTTTTAAACGAACCTTCTTGCTTTTGAATAACTACTATAGCTTTTGCATTTTCAATAGCAGCGTTTATTTTTAACTTATTTCGTATAATTCCTGCATCTTTTAATAACCGCTCAATATCTTTTTCTTCATAGCTAGCTACTTTTTTTATATTGAAGTTATGATAGGCTTTTCTAAAATTTTGTTGCTTATTTAAAATGGTTGTCCAGCTAAGCCCAGCTTGGTTTATTTCTAAAATTAACCTACAAAATAATTCATCATCACTATCTATAGGAAAACCATAATGGTTATCATGATATTCCTTGTGCAAAGGTTGTTCGCCATTTTTTAAATTATTTACAAAAGTGCAATAGCTCATATTTATTTATTTACCTTACTCCAACCCCTCTCGAAGGAAATGGTACTGAAAGAAAGAGGCGATTTAAATTTTTGATTTATTAATTTTTATTTCTTTTTTCCAGCTAACATAACCCATGTACGCCATTATTAAAAATAACACATACATTAATGTAAATAACATAAACCCTTTATAAAAATTTAATGGAATGGCAATTATATTACTAAATATCCAAGCATGCCAATTTTCAATTTTACGTTTTGCCATCCACCACATTGCAGTAACTGCACTTGCAGAAACTAAAGAATCTAAAATAGGCGTATTGCTATCCGTCATCTTAATTAATAAAAAATAAATAACTACCCAGCTTATTGCAAAAAAAGACAATCCATAATATAATTCATTTTTTGTACACCAACTTATAGGATAGGTTTGTTCACTATCTTTTTTTTGCACCCAATTATACCAACCATAAACACTCATTAAAAAAAAGTAAATATTCAAATAAGCATCTGCATACAGCGGTGGTGTACTAATAAAACGATAAACATAAAAAGCTAGCAATACCCCTATAATACCTGTTGGGTAAACCAATACATTGTTTTTACGGGCATACCATACACTTAAAATTTGCATTAGAGTACTAGCCAACTCTTGCCAACGAGCCAATTTTATATCTGCAACAAATTGATTATAAATTTCTATTATACTCATCCTATTTCTTTTTTTCTTCTCTTACCATTTTTTCATAATCAATACCTTCTTTTTGCAATAAATCTATTCCGGTATTTCTTATATGCTCAATTAATGGAATTAAATTTTTACCCTTTTCAGTTAAAGAATAAATTACTTTTGGCGGAACTTCTGCAAAAATGGTTTTGGTAACTATTTTGTCTCCTTCCAATTCTTTTAGTGCTTTAGTTAACATTTTTTGGCTAAGGTGTGGGATATCTTTTTCAATTTCTGAGTATCTTAGTTCTTTCTTTTTTAATCGCCATAAAATAGGCACTTTCCAAGTACCGCCAATTAGTTTAAATACATAATCCACAGGATTGTAAAATCTATTCTTACCTATTAATACATCTGGCATGGTATAAAAGTACGAACTAAAATGTTCGTTACCACCTCTTTTGTTAGACACATTGCTTAGGATTATAATGGATGGAAATTTGTTTACTAAAATTTTATACAAATGAAAAAGATAGTATTTATTCTTTGTGGTGTTTTTGCTTTAGGCTTAAATACAGCTTTTGCACAG
This sequence comes from Bacteroidota bacterium, assembly GCA_031408315.1. GTDB lineage: Bacteria > Bacteroidota > Bacteroidia > Chitinophagales > Chitinophagaceae > Ferruginibacter. The sequence continues at coordinate 11,454 of JANNWD010000097.1, read as the reverse complement.
CACAATGCCGGCAATAATGGTAAAGTATTAATGATTGCAAGTAACCCATCTGTTAGTAAGCAAACAGGCTGGCCCATTGGTGTATGGTATGCCGAATTAACACATCCTTATTGGGTTTTTAGCGAAGCTGGTTACAGTGTAGATATTGCTAGCCTTGATGGTGGAGAAATAAAATTTGACGGATTTAGCGACCCAGAAGACGCTAGTAAATATGCGGCTTTCGATTATATTTCTATGGGCTTTAAAAAAGATGAAAGTAAAATGGCGTTAACAAAAAATACATTAAAACTTTCATCCATAAACCCAAATAATTATAAAGCCATTTTTGTTTGCGGTGGTCAAGGGCCAATGTACACTTTTTACAACAACAATGAAATACAACAATTTTTTACCAATTTTTATTTAACAGGTAAACCTAGTGCAGCCATTTGCCATGGTACTTGTATTTTATTGCAAACAAAATTACCTAATGGAAAATTTTTAGTAGATGGAAAAAAATGGACAGGCTTTGCTAGTAGTGAAGAGCAATATGCAGATAACTATGTTGGCATGAAAATTCAACCATTTAGAATTGAGGATGAGGCAAGAAAAATACCTAACAACAAGTTTGTTGTAGGTGCTCCGTTTTCTGCTTTTACCGTAAGAGATGGTAATTTAATTACAGGGCAACAACAAAATAGTGGTGCTGCAGCAGCCGAGTTGGTTGTAAAAGCTTTAGAAGAAGATAAAAAACGTTATCCTACTTATGTGCTAGTACATGGGGCTTGGGCAGATGAGAGTGCTTGGGGATTTGTACGAGACGATTTAGCCAAACAAGCAAATGTAGAAGTAGTAAACCTTCCTGCACATGGTATAGATTTAACAGATGGAAAAAATACAGGCTTAGATGATTATGTAAAAACAGTAACTGTGGCTGCAAACAAATACAGTGGTAAAGTTATTTTGGTCGGGCATTCTATGGCTGGTATGATTATTTCTCAAGTGGCAGAAAATATACCTAATAAAATAGATAAACTGATTTATGTTTCAGCATATCTTCCTAAAAATGGCGAAACCGTTTCTAGTATTACGAACAAATTTTTAAATAATAAACCAATTGAGGTTTTTGAATTTAACAAAGACTTTTCTTTAGTAAATATTAAAAAAGATGCTATTGCTAATGTAGTGTGTGCCGATTGCCCAGCTTATATGAAAGATATTTTAGTAAAATACCACAAAGCAGAGCCTACAAAAGGCTTTAATGACAAGGCAAAACTTACTTCAAAATTTGCAGCTGTACCAAAATATTATATTTCTACTACGAATGATTATGCTGTGCCTTATGCCTTACAACAACAAATGATAAAAGATAACGGAGCAGTAAAAAAGGTATTTGAAATGAATACATCTCATCTTCCTTTTGTAGTTCAACCACAAGTTTTTTTAAAAATATTAACTGGTATTAAATAATATGATTCGTTTTGTTTATTTATTATTGATTATTTCGTTGAGCCGAGTAAGTGTATTTGCCCAGCTCAACGAAAGTGATACGGTAAAATTTCAAACTAGGGTAAGCCTTACAGGGGGTTATCAACAAGGAAATATAAATATTTTTACACTTCGTACAAAAGCCGATGTGGTATATTCTCCTATAAAAAACATTGTTTTAAAATCACAAAATAGCAGTTTGTATCAGACGTTTTCTTCTACCAAAGTAGATAATGATATTTTTAGTAGAAACTATTTTTACTACAAACCACAAAACAACATTTATCCTTTTGGTATTGCGTATATTTCATCTAACTATCGTAGAAAAATAAACACAAGGATATTTGCTGGATCTGGTGCAACTTGGCAGTTGTTAAATAAAAAATATAATGTGGTAAAATTATCTGTCAATGTAATTTACGAAACTAATATTTTTAAAGGCAGTACTTTTAACTATAGTACATACAATGGCTACAATAAAATAAATGTTTGGCGTAGCACATTATTTGTTAGTGGATGGAATTATTTGTTTAATAAGCATGTACGATTATATTACGATGTTTACTATCAACAAGCGTTTAACGATAAAAATAATTATCGTACACAATTTGATATTGGAGCCGATTTGCCAGTATGGAAGGGCTTAAATTTTACCGCACTTTATACATTTTCACATGAAAATGTAACCATAAAAAATATTAAGGAGGAAGATAAAATATTATCTTTAGGATTTGCTTATCTTATAATAAAAAAATAAATTTTACTTTATTTGGTTCTATAAATTCGGTTTTTTAAAATGTAGAACTTATTTACTTTTATAAAATAAAAATTGTTATGCAAAAAAAGATTTTGTTATTAGGTAGTGGAGAATTAGGTAAAGAGTTAGTAATTGCTTTAAAGCGTTTAGGGCAAACAGTGGTTGCTGTAGATAATTACACCAACGCCCCAGCTATGCAGGTAGCAGATGGTTTTGAAGTAATAGATATGTTAGATGGCAATGCCTTAGATGCAATTGTAGCTAAGCATAAACCCAATTTAGTGGTGCCAGAAATTGAAGCCATACGTACCGAACGTTTTTACGAATACGAAAAGCAAAACATACAAGTTGTACCAAGTGCTAAGGCTGCCAATTTTACTATGAACCGAAAGTTGATAAGAGATTTAGCCAGTAAAGAATTAGGTTTAACTACTGCAAAATATTTTTATGCTACTACAGTTGAAGAATTTAATAATGCAGTAAATAAAATTGGAATGCCTTGTGTTGTAAAGCCATTAATGTCATCATCGGGTAAGGGGCAAAGTGTTTTAAAAAAAGAAGAAGAAAAACAAACTGTTTGGGAATATGCCATCAATAATTCAAGAGGGGATATTAAGGAAGTAATTATTGAAGAGTTTATTTCTTTTTATACGGAAATTACCTTGCTTACGGTTACACAAAAAAATGGTGAAACGTTGTTTTGTCCTCCAATAGGGCATAGACAAGAACGTGGCGATTATCAAGAAAGTTGGCAACCTGTTGCAATAAGTAATGCTGATTATGAAGACGCTTGTGCCATGGCAAAAAAAGTAACAACTGCTTTAACTGGTGCAGGTTTGTGGGGTGTAGAGTTCTTTTTAACCGATAAAGGTGTTTATTTTAGTGAACTTAGCCCAAGACCACATGACACAGGCATGGTAACATTAGCTGGCACACAAAATTTAACTGAGTTTGAGTTACATGCCAGAGCAATTTTAGGCCTACCCATACCCGAAATTAAATTAGAAAAAGCTGGTGCAAGTGCTGTGGTTTTAGCTAACAAAACCTTAGAACATTTTAACATTACTGGAGTTGAAAAAGCGTTAGAACAAAAAAATACCGATATACGAATTTTCGGAAAACCCACCACAAGACCCCACAGAAGGATGGCTGTAGCATTGGTGTATGATGAACTAAATACTAATGTTGATGAATTACGCAAAAAAGCAAAATTGGCAGCAAATTTAATTGCTATTAACTAACTAAATAAATAATGAAAAAGCTACTTAATTTTTTCTTAAACTTCGTATATCATTATACATGTTGTGCATTATTTGCATGTGGGGTGCAGTTAAAACAGCAAGCCCTAAAAAAATATACACCATCATTGCATTAGCACTAGTAAACATAAACCCTGTTAGCCCAAACATACCTAAACCTACAATAGCTAAAAAACTATATAGCAATATTTGTTTAACAATTATACTGTCTTTTAGTTTTTCATCTACTTTTAAATAAGTCACAATATTTTTTATAGACAATATAGAATGCCAAACAACAAAGTAAAGTGTAAAGCCAATTATCATTGGTAGATTAAATAATAGTAAAACCAATAACGCTAGTTGCACAATAAATTTATCAGTATTTATTGCTGGTTTTTCGTTAATTGAAAAATAAATAAACGTACTAACAAAAAATAGGGTAGCAATGATAGATAAAATTACTAATCTATATTCATCAATAAAGTTTATAAAATAGGCATGTTTTTTACCTGATTCAAAAAGAGCAAACATTGGTTTTATTTCTTGAAAATGTGGTAACAAAATTACCCCTAATATTAACAAGCCATAGCTGATAACAAAAAGTTTTCCGGTAAATGTATCGGTTTTGAAATTGCTTAAATCGGTTTCGCCAAAGTGATAAGCAGCAAATAGAATAAACAACAAATTGCCTATTAATGGAAAAAAATATAACACAAGTGCAAAGGCTAATAACCTTGAAAGATATTTTATTAAAAATTTTATTTTAGAAAAGGTGGAGTTTTTATGTATGGCTGTTTTATTGGCAATTAATAAATCGGCAGCCCCATGAGGGATACCTAACAAAACTATGCCTATCATAAAAAGTATAAATTGCTGCTGTGCCGGTATTTCAAAAAAATAATTTTGTATAATTAGCAACGCCGTACCAGTTAGTAATAAAATATTTCTTAGCATAATAATTTTTTGTTTTGTAAAAATAAAGGAGATAAAATTTTATCTCCTTTATTAAAAAAATTTATGCGTTGTTAGTTGATTTATCGGTTTGTGCTAGCATATATATAACTAAACCAAAACCAATTTTGTTTACAGCATCTCCAATATTATAAACAATATCAAGCGATACCCCTTCTAATACCTTAAAGCCAAACAATCCGCCTGCAGTACCAGCAATATAACCAATTGGGTAAATTGCCCAACCTACTAATACAAACCAAGCTAATGTTTTATTAGCCTTGGCTACTGCTGGCCCAGCAATATTTGCCAATTTAGCCACATCGCCAAACCATATTAAGTATACAATGTAAAAATAAGCTACGCCACTTACAAAGCCCCATACCCAACTTTGTTTTTCAGTAGGGTAAATAGCTTCGCCAATGTAACCTGTAATTAACATAAATACAGAGGCAGCAATTAATTTCCAAAGCAAACTAATTTTTGCACCAGCTTTTTTGGTAATTAAATAAAATTCTACACACATTAATGGTACAGTTAAAATCCAATCAACGTACCTAAAAAATGTTGGAGATTGTCCTGTTGCCAAGTTGTAATCTCTCATGTAATAATAGTGAACAGCGGCAATAAAATTAATTAAACCAGAAATTAAAACGGAGGTACGCCACTTTTTTTCAACGTTTGATAACTCAAAAAAGAAAAATACTGAAGCGGCCATCATAGCCATACACCCAATAAAAAAGGTGAATGCAACATAATTTGTGTTAGAGATTGGTAAAATCTCAAGCAGTGTGTTAAACATGTTTTTTATTTTTTAATGATTATAAAATTTTTGGACTAAATTTTTGTTTAGCCTTTTTAACTATTTTTTAAACACAAAAAAATAGGAATAGTTTATTGTTTTCAAAAAATTTTGATAGTTTTGTTCAAACAAAAAAGGTAAATTTCTTATAAGTATGAACAATATTTTTTTTGTTAAATTATATGTTGTAAAAAATTCTTTTTTAATAAACAGTTTTAATAGAAAAAAATTTAAGTACAAACTATGCTCACCACTTTTAAGTTATTAATCATTATTAAAAAATCTTTTTAAGTATGTTCAAAAAATTTACATCAACCGATAAGTTATTATTTATTTCAGCCTTTCTTTCATTAATTTTTTCGGAAATATTATATTTTAGGGGGGAGGCAACTGCGGCAATTTTTATTGGGCTGTGGGTGCCTTCAATACTAGCATTTGGCATTTATTTAAAACTTATTAAAATGGATAAAAATGACTAGTATAATACCTTATTTTGCTGCTTTAATTACTTTATTATTTGGTGTAGGGTTTTATTTAGCTTTGCAAGAAACCAAAAAAGTAAAAAATAAGTGGTAGTTTTTTTGAGGATGGATTTATTGTTTTCTTTTATACCACTTGCCCGGTCTTAAATAAATAACTCCCTTTTTTGTATAAAATCTTGTGGCGATATCGTTGCCGGCAACATTTTGAGCTTGAAAATGTAAATGCGGAAAGGCGGTGTAACCAGTGTTTCTGATAAATATGCAATATGTTGCACTTATTGTTTGGTTTTAGGTAGTTTTAGGTGTTTAATTTGCCTTTTTTAAATTGCGTATTTTAGGAGTGGGGATTGGGGGTTATGCTGTCTTTTTGTTTTGCACATAGCCTGTAAATATCTCAAATTATCTTATTTTTTATCTAAAACTGAAAAGTGTTTTTAAGTTTTTCTTTTATTTTATCCATATTTTCTTTTCCTCCCCCTCTCCATCTGCCAATGATGATACCATTTTTGTCAATAAGGAGTTTGACTGGTATTCCAAAAATAAAGTAGCTACTTAGCATGGGGTTTTGTTTATAACGTTTTGTAATTAAGTGTTTCCACATTGTAGTGCTATCACTAAGTATTGCTTTTTTCCAGTTTTCAATATTACTATCTTGTGAAATTGCAATAACTTCAAGTCCAGTATTGTTATAAAGAGAATGAATTTCTTTTAAACTAGGAATATCTTCACGACATGGTGTACACCAGCTTGCCCAAAAGTCTAGTAATAAATATTTTTGATTACGGTAAGAAGACATCTTTACTAATTGGCCATCTATATCATGTAGCTCAAAATTGGGGGCAATTTTTCCTATAGAAGAGTTTTTAAAATTCTCCATTAACAAGAACATTTCTTTCCCCTGTGCAGATTTTTTTATTCGATTAGAAAAATTGTTGAATAATTTATATATTGTATCCATATATATTTGACCCTCTTGTCTTGTAAATCTTACCATTAATTGGTCTAATGCAAAAAATGAACTTCTATGATTACTAATAAAGTCAAATTCTAAAAATAATTGATTTTTTTGCAATGTGTCTATGTGTCGTTCAATATTTAATATAGTTTTTTCATTAGATATTGAATCAAGATTAGATAAATTAACTTCATTCTTTTCTTTAATTCCCCTTAAATTTTTTAAGGCAAAGTCAATTGTTTCATTACTATTTTTTAACTTATTTTCAAGGTTCTTTTGGTCAGACTGATAACTCTTTGAATCGGAATTCTTATTTATTTGTGCTTGAAGATTGAAATTCAAAAGAATAAAAAATGAGTGGTAATTTATAAAAATACAATCAACGTCTAGAAAACGATTTTAAAGTAAACTTTCTTTTATTTAATAAAATTTTTAATATATTAAACAAAAAAACATCTTCGTTTAAAAAGATGCTAGATATTTCGTTCCTCAATATGACAAGGAGTATTACTCCGCCTCCGCCACCACTTCCTTTACCTCAGGTATCATACGTTTCATCATACCTTCTATACCGGCTTTTAATGTAATAGTACTGCTTGGGCAACCGCTGCAACTTCCTTGCATGGCTAAGTTTACTACACCATCATTATAACTTTTAAATTGTATTGCACCGCCATCCATTTCTACTGCTGGCTTTACATAATTTTCTAATAATTCTTTTATGCGTTTTACTACATCATCATCATCGGCACTTACTTCGTTAGTATTGTTTGTTTTCATGGCAGCCACTTCTTCATCTATAACTACAGGCTTGCCTTCTTCTAAATAATCTTTTAAAAATTGTTTTATAGTTGGTATTACATCTTGCCAATCTTCGGTGTCGGCAGTTTTTGTAAGTGTTATAAAATTACTGGCAATAAACACAGCTTTTATAAACGGAAAAGCAAAAAGCTCTTGTGCTAATGGCGATGGTTTCGCAGTAGTTTCATCTGCAAAATCAATACTCTTACCAGGGTACAATAATTTGTTAGCCACAAATTTCATTGTTTCTGGGTTGGGTGTCATTTCGGTGTAAATGCTTACTACGGTGTTGCCTGTTTTTATCATAACTGTAAAATTTAAAGTTATCTGCCCAAACTAAAGTTACTACAGATAAACAAAATTAACATTATTTGATATTGATTTGTTACGAAAGTTGGAAACTTGGTGTAAAGTTTATGCAACTATATATTTAGTTACACTGTCTTTTATTGTATAGAATTGGGGTTTTATTTCAGTCCAATATCATTTAGTATACTTTATTATGTCTTTACCTACAACTCATTTTAAAACCAACGATTCGTTTTACACTGATGCTAATTTTAAGAAATTGGTTGATCGTTTTCAAAACCTTGCCCTTGCCACTAAAGAGGGTGTTTGGGAATATGATATTGAGGAACAAACTTCTTTTTACAACGATGGCATGATGGAGCTTTGGGGCTACACATTGGCCGAAATGAAAGATAATAATACATGGTGGCGTAGTAATATTCATCCGCAAGATAAAAGTAGAATTATTACAGAATTAGATAACTTAATGAATGGCGAAAATACCGTTTGGTGGGGCAAGTATTTATTTAGGCATAAAGATGGATCGTACAAATTAATATTAGATAGATTATTTATTGTACGAAATGAGGATGGAAAAGCCATACGTATGATTGGTACTATGCAAGACTTAACCTATTTAAATGATTTAGAAAAAGAATTAGAAAACGTTAGGTTGCAAGAAAGAAAGAATATGCAAATTTCTTTACTAAAATCTAGCGAAAAAGAGCGGAAAATTATTAGTGAAGAGTTGCATGAAAATATTAATCAGGTTTTAGCCGCAGTTAATATGCAGTTGGCTTATTTAAAAGGGAATGTAAAATCAGAGGTGCTTAGTAGTGTTGATGATTTGCAAAAAATGTTAGTTTCTTCTATTGTAGAGGTTAGAGAAATTTCTAATACTTTATCGCCAGTTATTTTAGAAAGTCTTGGTCTACAAAATGCTGTTCAACAATTGTTTTCAAGTATTTTTAAAGAAGATAAAGTTAAACTTTCTATTAATGTAAATGAAAACGCTTTGGCTAAAAAAGATAACTTACTATTAATTGTATTGTATAGAATAGCACAAGCCCAATTAAAAAACATAAGCAAGCACTCCGAGGCCGAAAATATTTTGATAAATATAAAATTAGATGCACAAAATAAAATAAGAATGACAATTTATGATGATGGTATTGGGCTTGATTTAAAAACCATTAAATACGGTAATGGTTTTTCTAGCATTCAAAACATGGTAGATGCTTTTGATGGCAGTTTTTCCATAAAAACAATACATGACCAAACCGGTTTTATGTTATCGGTGAGTATTTAATAATTTACTACACTATTTTAAAATTCTCAGCTTAGCATAATTCAACATTATCTTTTTTTCGCCATTTAACTCAAATTGTACCGTTGCTATTGGGTTGTGTGCAGCTCCCTCCATTTTAATTACTTGGCCAAAGCCAAATTTTTGATGCTCAACTTTTTGCCCTTCTTGTAAATTACTGGTATCGCTTGCTACAAAATCGGCGGTTGGTGCATGCTCAACAACTTTTGGTGGTGCTTTGGGTACAACATAGCTTGGTGTTGCTTTTTGTGGTGCACCATAGCGTTTTTCGGCTTGTGCTACTGCATTGGTTTTAAAACCGCCGCCGCCAAACCCTCGTTGCATTTGCTGTGTAGCATTACCCCAGCTATTACCTGTATTTTTTATACCTCCGCCTGCATAGCTTTTATCTACAAAGTCTTCGGGTATTTCTTCTAAAAAGCGGCTACTATCATTTTGTTGTAGCTGCCCAAAACGATAACGGGCATTAGCATACGTTAACCATAATTTATGTTTGGCTCTTGTAATGGCTACATAAAATAATCTACGTTCCTCCTCCAACTCTTCTCTTGTATTTATTGCCATGGCATTTGGAAAAAGGGTTTCTTCCATACCTCCAACAAAAACTACCGGAAACTCTAATCCTTTTGCAGCATGTATAGTCATTAATTTAACCACATCACTTTCGCCTTTATCATCATCTGCATCGGTTAATAAAACAATTTGTTGTAGGTATGCTCCTAGGCTTGCAGAACTAACAGCCCCCTCCAAACCTCCCCCTGTGGTGGAGGCTTTTTCATCTTCAACACCAATACTATCTATAATTACACCATCTTCATTTATTACTCCTTGTATTATTGAGTCGTCTACAAATTCTTTTATACTGTTTAATAACTCTTGAACGTTTTCGTATCTGGCTAAGCCTTCGGTTGTTTTATCGTTGAATAATTCTTTTACTAAATTGGTGCTTTTGCCCACAATTATAGCAAGGTCGTAAGCATTCTTTTTGTGCAATTCACTTTGAAACATTTTTATCATGGTTACAAAGTTGTCTATACTTTCTAGCGTTCCGCTTTTAAAACCATACATAGCGGCGTTGCAAAAAATTTGCCATAGGTTTAAATTATTTTCGTTAGCAAACAAAACTGCTTTATCCAATGTTGTTTTACCAATGCCACGTATTGGGTAATTTATAATTCTTTTTAATGCTTCTTCATCTTGCGGATTAACCACTACTCGTAAATAAGCAATCATATCCTTTACCTCTTTGCGTTGGTAAAAACTTATACCGCCATAAATTCTGTAAGCAATACCCATTCGTCGCAAGGCTTCTTCAAAGCTTCTACTTTGTGCATTGGTTCTATATAAAATGGCAAAATCTTTATTAAAATAATGATTGCGTAATTTTTGTTCTTGTATAGTATCGGCAACGTTTTTTCCCTCGTCGTTATCCGTCATAGTACGTACTAATTTTATTTTTTCGCCATGTTCATTTTCGGTAAAAAGGTTTTTTTCTATTTGGTTTTTATTGTTGCTAATAATTTCGTTAGCTACATGCAAAATGTTTTTTGTGCTTCTATAATTTTGCTCCAACTTCACTACTTTCACATCATCATAATCTTTTTGAAACTGTAAAATATTTTCAATGGTTGCTCCTCTAAAACTATAAATACTTTGTGCATCATCTCCAACAACACACACATTTTCGTTCATTGCACCAAATAGTTTTACAATTTCGTATTGTGCTTTGTTGGTATCTTGATACTCATCTATCATTATATATTTAAACTTGCGTTGGTACTTGCTTAAGCTATCTGGATTGTTTTTCAATAGCAAATACATTTTAAACAATAAGTCATCAAAATCCATTGCACCATTTTTAAAACAACGTTTTGCATAAGCATCGTAAATAGCTCCTATTTGTGGTCTATTAGCTCTTGCGTCTTCTTGCTGTATTGCCCAATCATTAATATATTCTGCACTACTTATTAAATCGTTTTTGGCCGATGATATTCTGTTGTAAACAACGTTAGGTTTATATGTTTTATCATCTAACTCTAATTCGTTAATAACAGTTTTTACAACACTTTTTGCATCATCTGTATCGTAAATGGTAAAATTATTTGGGTAGCCAATTTTGTTGGCTTCTGCTCTTAGTATTCTTGCAAATACACTATGGAATGTGCCTATGTATAAATTTCTTGCCTCTGTATTTCCTAATATTTTTTCTACCCTTTCCTTCATTTCGGCAGCAGCTTTATTGGTAAAGGTTAATGCCAAAATATTAAAACTATCTACACCATTTGCCATTAAGTGTGCAATACGAGTGGTTAATACTTTTGTTTTTCCGCTACCAGCACCTGCCACAATCATTAACGGCCCATTAATATGGCTTACCGCTTCT
>JANNWD010000096.1:0-1997 GCA_031408315.1 Bacteroidota bacterium | reverse complement strand
GTTTTTTCTGGCTGTTGCAGGAACCGCACAAAGTTTGCAGGTTGCTAATATCATTACTTCCACCTGTAGCGAGGGGAATGATATGGTCGATCGACAGATTAGCAGTTTGTCCACAGCTTTGACACTGATGATTGTCTCGCTGAAATACATATTCTCGTACTTCTTTGGGGAATGTGATGCGTTTAGATTTTTCTGGCATATTATGTATAGATCCGTAGGGGCGGGTTTATGCTGGTAGTTTCGATAGTACTAAAAATTAATGTGCAAACCCGCCCAACCCCACTAGTTTTGTTCGATCGATCCTATCGATGCCAGTTCGTTCGACAACTGTCGAATTTCATCTAGTAGAGAAGAATGAGTTTTGGCTGGCTTTTCCTGTGTTGCTAGAGATTCAGGCTCTTCAGGTATAAATGCAAAACACATTTTTAGCTGACCTTTTTTCCACCCTTTTCCATCAGGTTGTAACAACGAGATACTTGTACCATCCATTAGGATGTTTGCCACTGATTTCACTGATTGGACTGATTTCACAGTTGCTTCGAGGAATATAGTCTTAATAAAATCTGAAGAGCCATAACGACGATCAATTCTAATTTTTTCATACATAAGATTTAATTGATCTATAGATGGTGACAAAACTAATGGCTTGATGGCTTCATTTATGTCTTCTGTAATTTTTGAAAAATCACAATTACTAGGCTGAACTTTGCGAAAAATAATATTTAATTCTTCTTCTGACAACAATTCATCCAAAGATAAATTGATGGATGAATTGATAGATGGGCCTATTTTTTGAGAAAGTTCATTAATTGTAAAGGTACTATGTGAATCTAGTATTTCTAATATCTCTAGATCGAGACAACGAACAACTGCTTCTGAATCGGGGATTATTTGTTTGGATCGATCGATCATAATTAGATATGTTAGGCGTAAATATATAGTGTTCGGTATTTGATTGATGGGTTGGGCGGGTTCGATTGTAGATTTTTGGTACGATCGTGATTAATTGCATAAACCCGCCCCTACAGATCTAATTAACTTCCGCTAACCCGAATGATGCTCGATCGATCGAATTACATGTGCTTTTTGTTTGACTAGAATTCTGTCGATCGATTATGAGTATTTGCTTTAGTGCTGTATTGAACGAACCATGTATTTCTCTAATATTATTATTGTCAAACTCAATTTTCTTTAAAATTTCTCCAACAGTGTCTAAATAGATAAAGAAAGCTTGCTTTTGGTATATTCTAATTTCCGAGATCCCATTTATCAGGGGGAAAGAAAGTTTCATAAATACATCAGAGGAGGTGGGATCTTCTCGATCGACAGAAATATTAATCGGCTGAGAACAACCAGTCATGAATAGTAGATCATCAATATTACTCACAATATGTCTAAATTCATATATATCAAATCTCATAAATATCAATCCACCATACACTATATCTATAATGTGCCCAAAAACCAGTAAAAATAAACATCTAATTATTGTCTAGATCTGTAGGGGCGGGTTTATGCGATCGATAACGACTTCACTAGAAAATTATTTCAAACCCGCCCACCCCCACAAGCAATTAATAGATATTGTCCGAACTATGATTAAAATGATTGGCAGATTGACTATGATTGCTCTTCTAAATTAATCACAGTCCATCATTTAATCACTCTAATCATAGTTCAGACACTCAATTACTATCCCCAACCAGGATCGATTCCGCCAAAACTTCAGCATCATTAATCGGCAACAATAATAACTCCGACTGATTCAAAGTTGGCAACCGATGTCGATCGAGTTGCATTGCCTCCATACAGCTATTAATCCCCTCCACAGCCTGATTGAACACATCAATACTTTGTTCGACTTCTGCCAACTGACGTTGATTTTGACGAATCTTTTCTTCGGCTTCCTTCTCCAGTGCTTTGGCTAAATAAGCACGAGCGCGATCGTATTGAGCGAGGATTTGTTCGGCTTGGTGGGTGGCTCCAGGTAATAGTTG